>JAFOCZ010000055.1 GCA_017380955.1 Alistipes sp. | reverse complement strand
TCTGCTTTTCATGTCGTTTGTTTTTGTATCTCACACAAAGATACAAAATGATAAGTAAACAACAAAAAAATAAGCGGCAACCTCTAAGATTACCGCTTTGTGACTCCGCCAGGATTCAAACCTGGAACCGCTTGATCCGTAGTCAAGTACTCTATTCAGTTGAGCTACGGAGCCATTGCTTTGTGATTGCGAGTGCAAAGGTACTACATTTTTTTTATTCTGCAAATTTTTTTTGCAAAAAAATTACAAAAAAAATGAAAAAAAAGTGACGATTTTTATCGTCACTTTTCTTAATCGTTGATAATCAGTGTTTTACTGAATATGCTCAGAAAGCACTTTTTTCACCTCCTCGCCACGCAAATTCTTCGCTACGAGTTTGCCCTCTGGTGAGAACAAGAAGTTTGATGGGATAGAACTTACGTTGTAAGCCTCGCCAGCAGACCATCTGCCGTTCTCGTCAGTGCCCCAAACGTTAACCCAAGTCATATTATTCTCCTTTACGAAGTTCTGCCACTTCTCAGTGTCGCCATTGCGGTCGAAGGTGATGCCATAGATCTCGAGACCCTTAGGAGCGAACTCTGCGTATGCCTCTACGAGGTGAGGGATCTCACCACGGCAAGGACCGCACCACGTTGCCCAGAAGTCTACCAATACCCACTTACCAGCGTTGCACAACTCCGAAACCTTGATGATGTTACCCTCAGCATCTGCCAAAGCGATGTCCACGAGGTCAGCGCCGATAGCGGTGTTCTTAGCGTTAGCAGCCTGCTTTGCGAACTCCTTGTAGAGTGCTGTGTGAGCAAACTCAGGGTTTACCATATCGAAATACTCGCTGAGGCGATCAGCGTTACCATAGTATACTACATACTGAAGGAGATTCAAACCTGCGAGGTTATCCTTGTTCTCAACGAACTTAGCCTCGATGAACGCGCCAATCTCGGCGAACTTAGCCTCAGCCTCCTCCTCGCTCTGGCAAGTGTAGAGAGCATCCATCATAGTGTAGAACTCGTTCTTGATGTCGCTGAGGATGGTGTTGTAAGGAGTACCCTCTACATTCACATTCTGAGTCTCGGCGTCGTAGTTGAACGAGATATCCTGACCATCGGTGATCAACTCCAAGAGTGGGGTGTCGTTCACGATAACCAATACGAAATCATCCGCAGGGAGTGTAACCTCGGCTGTGAAGCACTTGTTAGCGTCGAGGGTTGTTGTTGCCAATGTCTCCTCTGTGCCTGAGATGCGGAGTTCTACCTTGCTATCAGCAGCGGCTCTATCCAACATCGAGAGGTCGCCGTTGATGACCATCTTATTTGTTGTGCCACAAGCAACCATTGTCGCAGCGGCAAGAATCATAGAAAATAGTTTTTTCATAATCGTTAATTGTTATAAATTTGTTAGTTAGTTTTTCGTTGTAACGCAAGTGGCGAGTGATATATTGTATCACGCTTACTGCTTTGTCACCCTGTCGGGATTAGACTCTACGAACTTCTCCCACGACGAACTGCCCTTGCGAGCCTTGCTGTCGCCACCGAGCCCCTTGCGCTTATCTCCCGCCGTGAGGCGTGTTAGCGTGTTGGAGGTTGTGAGCCAGTGGCACAACGCCACAGCCATACCATCCGTAGCGTCGAGACGTCGAGGCTGGTAGTCGGTCTTGAGCATCGAGTTTATCATTGCGGCAATCTGCTGCTTCGATGCCTGACCACGACCTGTTATCGCCTGCTTGATGCGTGATGGGGCATACTCGGCAATTGAGATGCCCTCCGAGGCGCTCAGCACCGCGGCGATGGCAACACCCTGCGCCCTGCCCAACTTGAGCATAGACTGCACATTAGTGCCGAAGAATGGCGACTCGAAGGCTACCTCCGAGGGGTTGTACTCCCTTGCTAAGGATTGCACGCGCTCGAAGATATAGCGAAGTTTCTGGTGTGCATCGCCAATCTTATGCAGGTCTATGTCGCCGAGCACAAGGGCCTGTGGCGCACCGTTGACAATCTCGATGATGCCATAACCCATATAGTTCGTACCCGGGTCTATGCCCATTATGCGCTTGTTAACCTCGGCCATTACTCCTTCTTTGCCTCCTCGAGAGCCTTAACACTCTTCTCCAATGCGCGGAGTGTGTATGCCATATCTGGCAACTGGCGGAATACCGCAAATGAGCGGTGATACTGCACTCCTGGCAATGCTGGGTAGCCAAAGCGAATCTCGCCATCAGGAACATTCTTGTCGATACCCGACTTCGAGCCAATCTTCACACCATTACCCACTGTGACGTGGTCGGCGATGCCCACCTGACCTGCGATGAAGCAGTTAGAGCCCACCTTTGTAGTGCCGGCGATACCCACCTGTGCCGACATCACGGTGTTAGCACCAACCTCTACGTTGTGACCCAACTGGATGAGGTTGTCGAGTTTCACACCCGAGTGAACGATTGTAGCGTCGGTCTTAGCGCGGTCTACGCAGGTGTTAGCACCAATCTCCACGTTGTCCTCGATGATTACGATACCCAACTGTGGAATCTTGGCGAATGTGCCATCCTCGCGAGGTGCGAAGCCAAAGCCATCAGCGCCGATGACAGCACCAGCGTGGAGGATACAGTTCTTACCAATTTTGCAACCCTCGTAAATCTTCACACCAGGGTATATCTTAGTACCCTCGCCGATTGTCACATTGTCGCCAATGTAGCACTGAGGGTAAATCTGTACGTTGTCGCCAATCTTCGCGCCACGCTCCACAACTGCAAAGTCACCAACATAGCAACCCTCGCCAAGTGTAGCACCCTCGTTTATAGATGCCATCTTCGAGATGCCTGTCTTGCGAGGCTTCGTAGCGTTGTACATCTCCAAAAGGTTGAGCACGCACTCACCGACGTTTGTCACCTTCACAAGCGTAGTCTTAACCTCACCCTTAGGCTCGAAACTCTTGTCCACAAGCACGATGCTCGCCTCGGTGGTGTAGATATACTGCTCGTATTTAGGATTTGTGAGGTATGCCAACGATCCTGCCTTACCTCCGTCGATTGATGAAACTGTAGATACCGTAGCATCTTTGTTGCCGACAACTTCGCCACTAAGCGCTGCGGCAATCATCTCTGCTGTAAACTGCATAGTAATGAGTTAGTTATATTGTTTTTGTTATTAGTTATTCAAGGTAATCTTCTAAAGCAATGCCCTCGGGTAGTAGTGCCGAGGTGTCGTGACCAAAGGTGCGTAACTCCCTCACCAGCGACGATGATATGTGCTCCACCTCGGCAGGTGCTATCATAACCACAGTCCTCAGGTCGGGGAATATCGCCCTGTTGGCGTGATCCATAGTGCGCTCATAGTCGAAGTCTGCGGCGTTGCGCACACTGCGGATTATGGTCTGGGCACCCACACGTCGTGCCTCGTCTCCCGTAAGTGTGGTGTATGTCGTAACCTCTATATTGTCGTTACCCTCATACACACGCTCTATCAACCTCTTACGCGCCTCGACGCTTAGCAAACCGCGCTTTGCAGGGTTGTGACCTATGGCTATCACGACCTTGTCGAAGAGGCGCAAAGCCTCTGCAACAACTGCCTCGTGACCACGAGTGAAAGGGTCAAACGACCCTGGGAATATCGCAACTCTCATATTTGTTTGTACTATAACATACAAAGGTATGAAAAAAAAACATAAAAGCGAAATATCTGCCAATAAAACCCCAATGCGGTGTGTGTTGTAGTAAAAATCTTGCTTAATAGTTGGATGATTACGTAAAAAGTATTACCTTAGCATATTATTTCAGGCTACTGAGAATTCACAAACAAACAAAATTATATAAACCTAAAAAACTATGGCTACTAATTATTCAGGTAAGACTCGTATTGAGAGCGACCTTATTGGTGAGATGGAGGTGCCTGTAGAGGCTCTCTATGGTGTGCAGACTTTGCGCGGTATTGAGAATTTCCCTATCAGCCGTTTCCACCTTTCAGACTATCCTTTGTTCATCAACGGTCTTGCAATGACTAAGTTGGCTGCTGCGGAGGCTAACCACCAGCTCGGCCTTCTCACAGACGAGCAGTTTGACGCTATCTCTAAGGCGTGTCTTGAGATTATGCAGGGTCAGCATCACGACCAGTTCCCTTGCGATATGATTCAGGGTGGTGCGGGTACTACAACAAATATGAACGCTAACGAGGTTATCGCTAACCGTGCGCTTCAGATTATGGGTCACGAGGCTGGTGAGTATCAGTATTGCTCGCCTAACGACCACGTAAACTGCTCACAGTCTACAAACGATGCTTACCCTTGTGGTATTCACCTCGGTCTCTATGCTACACACCTCGTGTTTATGAAGCACTACGATGCTCTTATCGAGTCATTCGCAAAGAAGGCTAAGGAGTTCGCAAACATCCTCAAGATGGGTCGTACTCAGTTGGAGGATGCTGTGCCTATGACTCTTGGTCAGACATTCGGTGCTTTCGCACAGATCTTGCGCGAGGAGAAGAAGAACCTCGAGTTCGCAGCAGAGGAGTTCCTCACAGTAAATATGGGTGCTACAGCAATCGGTACTGGTATCTGCTCAGAGCCTGAGTATGCAGAGAAGTGTATCGCTGCGCTCCGCCAGATCACAGGTTGGGATATCAAACTCGCTGAGGATCTCGTAGCAGCAACATCTGACACCTCTTGTATGGTAGGCTACTCTTCAGCACTCCGCCGTGTGGCTTGCAAACTCAACAAGATCTGTAACGACCTTCGTCTTCTCGGCTCTGGTCCTCGTTGCGGTCTCCACGAGTTCGACCTTCCAGCACGTCAGCCAGGCTCTTCAATTATGCCAGGTAAGGTAAACCCTGTAATCCCAGAGGTTATGAACCAGATCTGCTACAAGGTTATCGGTAACGACGCTTGTGTAGCAATGTGCTGCCAGGAGGCTCAGATGGAACTTAACGCTATGGAGCCTACAATGGCACAGTGCTGCTTCGAGTCTGCAGAGATTATGATGAACGGCTTCGACACCCTTCGCATCAACTGCGTTGATGGCATCAAGGCTAACGAGGAGCAGTGCTTGAAGTATGTTCAGGATAGTTTCGGCGTAGTAACAGCCCTTAACCCAGTTATCGGCTATAAGAACTCTACAAAGATTGCTAAGGAGGCTATGGCAACAGGTCGTCGTGTATATGACCTCGTTCTCGAGCACGGCATTCTCACCAAGGAGGAACTCGACATCATCCTCTCACCAGAGAATTTGATTAAGCCTGTTAAACTTGATATCAAACCAAGAAGATAATTTCTTGTGATAGCGGCGCATCAGCGACGCTTCAGTCAAAATGGCGAATGGGAAATACATTATAGTATGTCCCATCCGCCATTTTTCGTGTCATCGCCACTGCTACACCACTCTGACAAGAAATTTTTCATCTTCTTTTACGGGTAGAGATGTGTATTTATGGGTAGTTATGGATAGGGCAGTGAAGTTATGGATTAAACACTAACTTCACTAATCTCCCTAAACTCCCTATAACTCCCCATCTCTCCCCATAACTACCCATAAATAAACCTCGTCACCAGCGAGGAACGAAGTGACGTGGCAATCTCTAACTATCAATCACATCCCATTCCGTAGGAGATTCCCACGCTCGTTTCATTCGCTCAAGATGACATTCAGTGTGTCACCCTGCACCTCCTCGGTATGACCGTTTCTTACCCACAGTACACCCACAACAAAAAAGGAGTCCAGCAATTGCTGAACTCCTTTTAGATTATTGGTTATGCGCTGTTAGTCGCCCCAAGGAATAACAATCTCACCCTCGAAACCTGGGTCGATACCGATACCACCAGTACCGAAGTTTGTGGTAAGCATACGGCCCTCGATGATGGTCTCCATATTTCGCTTCAAAGGCACGACGATACCTGTCCAGTGGCTAATCTCCTCGCCCTTAGGGTTACCAGCATCGTCAAAATCAACGGCTGGAGCACCGTTATCACCAATCTTAACCTCGCCCTTGTAGAACCAGAAATTAATCTTTACGTTGGTCTGCTTACCGTTCACAAAGACGTAGTCATAGCACAACTCCAACTCACCATCCTCGTCGATGCGTGGCTTAGCGATATAGGTACGTGTAGGCTCGAAGTAGTTAGGCTTCTGCTCCTCGACGTTATAACCCGCAGAAACATACTGTGTATACTGCACCACAGCGGTGATATCCTCTATCGACGTACCGGCAGACTTAAGATAGTCATCGGCATCGGTAGTGATACACTTGTAACGACCCTTAGGACGCTCCAAGGTAAGGACATCGGGACGAATCTCGAAGTCTCCCTCGAGGTAGTAGTAGTCTGTGAGGTCTACGTTGAGCATATTGGTGAAGACATCCTTATCGTTGTTGTCCTTAACCTCTATGTCGGAATAGACAATCTTACGCAAGTCATCGGTGTTGTAGTACCACGCCTCGCGGATGTCATCCTGAACATAGTCACACCATACCAACACCTTGTACTGTGTTGCTGTAACATCGAACTGCGCGATGACAGGGTCTGTATTCTTATCATAGTCCACATCGCGGAACTCCACGCGGCGCTCTACGAATACAGAGTGCGACGAGGTAACGCGATAGAGGTCAATAACAAAGCGGTAGCATACATCCTCGGTGAATCGTGTGCCGAAAGGCTGCATAGCCTGTGTACGCACAACGTATGAAGTACCGTTCTCGGGGTCACACTCTACGGTTGTGAAGTATGCTGGTGGGGTAAGATTCAAGTCACACTCAACGGTTAGTTTGAGGTCTACCTCGCCAGGATACTCGTGAATGGTCTTATCGCAACTTGCCAATGCAAGTACCGATAGAGTCATCAAAATGATATGTTTAATACGACCAAACATTACTCAACTAAGGTTTTAGTGTTCTTGTTCTTCTTATCCATATTGAATCGGTATGAGAAATCGATACCGAGACGTGTGAGACCGAAGTAGTTGCGGGTCTCGGTGCGGAGGTACTTACCATTATATACACCCTCGTACACGTCATATGTGATATCCATATATCCAAAGCCGATAGTAAACTCTACACCCCAATTGGTATCCTTGCCCAATGGCATAGCATAACCATAACTGAGTCCCAAACCCCAAATAGCGTGGTTAGGATCCTGGTAGCGGTACTTGTCGTTAAGTTGCACGTTGAAACCTGCAACAGGAACGTGGAGACCGATAAAGTGACCCTTTACGAGTGACTCACCCCACCAGTAACGTATCTCAGGCTGGATGGCGAATACTCGGCTCTTGCGGTTGTACTTAAAGTAGTCGTATGGAGAGTAGTGTCCAATAACGTCGAAAGAGATGCGAGGAGTGATGCGGAACTCGAAGCCGAGGTTTGCGATGAGCGCTGCAACCTCCAACGAGTTGGTCTTGATGCTCATAAGAGGCACACGAGGCTCCTCCACAACTACAGGCTCTGGCTCGGGCATAGGCTCAGGTTCTAAAATAGGCTCTGGCTCTGGCTCTGGTTCGGGCATTGGCTCTGGCTCGGGAATAGGCTCAGGCTCAGGCAACTGATTGCGTGTGGTAACGAGGATAAACCACGCATTACGCATCTTCACGAAGTAGCGCTGGTGGAGCAATATCCAGATGTAACCACCCTGGAGTTTGCGCAACTCGGGGATACGACCATCTATAGCCACGCCGTAGGCATCCTTAGAATCGGGATACTCCGAGCGCAAAATCTCGAGCACCTTGTCGCGCATAGGCAGTGTCTCGTCCTTCTCGATGAGTTCGATAAGGTGGTCCCACGCGATGTAGTGGTCGTTGTAGACGATGATATCCTCGGGGATGGTGCTGTTGTGTGACTTCACCATCTTCTCCATAGCCTTCATACGGGCATTACTCAAACGACGGTTAACGATAGAGTTACCCTCGGGAGATGCCGAGCCACAAAACTCAATAGAGACAATGTCAATGAGGGTATCTGCCTCGATGGCGTTGAAGAGTGAGTCTATGCGCTCAAGCACTGTGCTGTTGTTGCGATATGCGGGGTCGATTGTTGTGCTGTTCACGCGGAAATCTACGCACACACCGTGGCGATTGTCCGTCTGCCAAGAAGCGTCGAGACGATCGTCCTGTGCAGATGCAGAAAATGGCGACGATATTGCGCTGAGCAACAATGCCACAAATATCGATATGTTAATTTTCCTTATCATCGTTCTTTTGGTGATAACTTATCACGTGTTTGTTTAAGTTAATCGTAAAGGATGCCATAAGAAACCATCATTCTACACATTGTGTAATAGCGAGGTGTCAGCAACAAGTTGCTGAATATCAATGAGTTGTAGATGGTGCTGGATATTGCTATTCCTATTACATCGCAAAGATATAAAAAATTATATCATTTCGCAAACTCTTGACAATCGAAATTTCTAAAAAAGAGCCTTTTTCGATAACCTCTATAGCGATGAAAATAAACTCATTAGATATAATTCTGTCGAGTTGCCTCTCGTATAACAAAGAAAGGGTTGCCCGACGTTATCGGACAACCCCTCGTTTATGCGTAAGAATCGTTACTCCAAAGTAGACTTTGACTCAGCCTTAACCTCGCGGCTAACCTTCGACACGAGACCCTGAAGCACTGTGCCTGGGCCAACCTCGGTGAACTCGGTGTAGCCGTCAGCGACCATATTCTCAACAATCTGAGTCCAACGCACAGGCGCTGTAAGTTGTGCGATGAGGTTCTTCTTGATAGCCTCAGCGTCGGTGTATGGCTTAGCGTCAACATTCTGATATACAGGACATACAGGAGTCATAAACTCTGCCTCAGCAATCGCAGCCTCGAGTTCCTGACGTGCTGGCTCCATAAGTGGTGAGTGGAATGCACCGCCCACAGGAAGACGCAATGCACGACGTGCTCCAGCCTCCTTGAGTTTCACGCAAGCCTCGTCTACGGCAGCATCAGCGCCCGAGATTACCAACTGACCAGGGCAGTTGTAGTTAGCGCCGATGACAACACCATCTACCGATGCGCAAACATCCTCCACAGTCTTGTCGTCCAAGCCCAATACGGCAGCCATACCTCCAGGCTGCTGCTCGCAGCACTTCTGCATAGCCATAGCGCGCTTAGAGACCAACTTCAAGCCATCCTCGAACGACAATGCGCCAGCGATAACCAATGCCGAGAACTCACCCAACGAGTGACCTGCAACGCCATCAGGCTTAACGCCGAGGGCCTTTGCCAAGATTACCGAGTGGAGGAACACAGCAGGCTGAGTAACCTTTGTCTGCTTCAAATCCTCAGCAGTGCCCTCGAACATAATATCTGTGATGCGGAAGCCGAGAATCTCGTTAGCCTTCTCGAAGAGTGCCTTTGCCTCAGGCACGTTGTCGTAGATATCCTTACCCATTCCTACGGCTTGCGAACCCTGGCCTGGGAATACATATGCGTGTTTCATACAAAAATAAAATTATGTTGGTTGCCCAACCTATTAACATTCACATTTTTCGGTTGCAAAAATAAACATTATTTGCGAAAATGCAAAAATGGAGTATTTTTTCACTTGGGAATCATACTCCATTCTATTGTTATGTGGCGATTTATCGCAAGATAAGTTGGTATCGGTATACGTCGTAGAAGTTACCACCGTAGCATATCCAATCCTTCAGCACTCCGCAGCGCTCGAAACCGCAACCCTCGAAGAGTGCGATGCTGGGCTTGTTGAAGTCATCAATCTCCACCCATATCTGCTTCATATTTAGGGTGTTGAGAGCATACTCCTTTATTGCCTCGATAATCTCGTGACCATAGCCATTGCCTCTGTCGCGCTTGTCGTAAATCACGATACCGATGCTAAAGCGCATATTGTGAGGGTCGAAGTCCGAGATGTCCAAAACACCTATAGTCCTACCCTCGGACTCAACCATAAAGCGAGCCTGATGGGTGGAGTAGAGGTCGTAACTATGTGTCGCTACGAACATCTCCAACCTCGCGCGTGAGTAGGGTGCTATGGTCTCGCCGATGCGCCACATCTCAGGGTCATTCTCGATGGTGTAGAGCAGGTCTACATCTTCGGGCTCCATAGCCCTAAGGCGGCATCTCTTGGTGGTTATGTTCTGCATATTACGAGGTTATAGTCCGATAATCTTATTGCGTATGAGCATAGCCACACCCCACGCATTGGCGCTGTCGGTCATCTTCGACACGCGGAACTTGGTATCCTTATACACAAGGTTTAGCGAGTATTTGCTTGTCGAAGACTTGAGTGGGAGCATCAGGTACTCACCGGCCAATGCCAAGTTACCACCCACGATAACTGTCTCAGGGTTAAAGGTGTTGATGAGGAATGCCACAGCCTTACCCACCTTCTCGCCAACCTCCTCGATGAGTTCTATGGCGAGGTTGTCGTCGTTGCGTGCTGCCTCTATGATGTCGTTGATGTGTATGGTCTCGCCACGGTCATACTTCTCACGAAGGCGTGTGTTGACACCGTTCTTGATAAGTTGCACAAGTTTGTCCTCTACGGCAATACCCGACACCTCGGTCTCGAGGCATCCCTTCTTGCCACAGGCGCAGATAATCTCATTGTCGAAGAATGGGATATGTCCGAACTCCCCGGCAAAGCCATTCTTACCATAGTACAACTTGCCATCGATGACAATACCGATAGCCACACCGCGACCCATATGCAGGTATAGTACGTTGCTCTCGTTCTTAGCCTTTCCCGTGGTGTACTCCGCAAAGCAACGTGCGCGGGTGTCGTTCTCGAGCATCACACGGATGCCGATGCGCGAGGAGATGATGTCGCGCAGAGGCTCCTCCCACGATGTGAAGTATTTGTAAGAGCGACCAGTCTCGGGGTTTACACGTCCCACAATCGACACTCCCACGCCGAGAATCTTATCGCGGTCAACGCCCGACTCGGCTATGAAGTTCTCGATGTTCTGGCATATGCGCTCGAGGCACTGAGGACGGTCTACCAACTCAAATGTCTCGTCGGTGTACTCCTTGATGATGTTGTTCTGCAGGTCGGTGATGACATACGCCATATTGTCGCGGGCAACGTTGATACCGGCGAAGTATATCGCCGAGTTTGCCAGACCAAAGACATTGGGGCGACGACCTCCAGGGGTCTCGACCTTTCCCAAGTCGATGACGATGTG
>JAFOCZ010000054.1 GCA_017380955.1 Alistipes sp. | reverse complement strand
GGACAAGCGTTGTAGATAGAAGCACGGAAACCACCTACTGAACGGTGACCCTTGATACCTACCATACCCTTCTCCTTAGCGAACTCCATGAACTCCTTCTCGAACTCCTCCTTACCAGGAGCCATTACGAAGCAAACGTTCATCAAAGAGCGGTCCTCCTTAGCAGCTGTACCTACGAACATAGAGTTGCGGTCGATCTCGTTGTAGAGCAACTCAGCCTTCTCCTTGTTCATCTTGTACATAACCTCAACACCACCGAGTTCCTTAACCCACTTCAATGTCTGGTACATTACGAAGATAGGGAATACTGGAGGAGTGTTGTACATAGAGTGGTTGCGAGCCTCCTCTGGGTAGTGAGTAGCGTAGTCAACCATTGACTGAAGCTTACGCTCTGACTGGCCGAGAAGATCCTTG
The DNA here is from genome assembly GCA_017380955.1 of Alistipes sp. GTDB lineage: Bacteria > Bacteroidota > Bacteroidia > Bacteroidales > Rikenellaceae > Alistipes. The sequence continues at coordinate 4,681 of JAFOCZ010000054.1, read as the reverse complement.
CGGATGATAACGAAAGTAACACCAGCAGGGCCCACGTTCTTCTGAGCACCACCATAGATCATACCGTACTTAGTAACGTCGATAGGACGAGACATAATGTCTGAAGACATATCAGCAACCAAAGTTACAGGAGAGTCGATGTCCTCGTGGATCTCAGTACCGTAGATAGTGTTGTTAGTTGTGATGTGGAAGTAGTCTACATCTGTAGGGATAGTGTAGTTCTTTGGGATGTAGCTGTAAGTCTTGTCCTCAGAAGAAGCAACAACCTCAACCTCGCCATAGAACTTAGCCTCCTTAACTGCCTTCTTAGCCCAAACACCAGTCTGCAAGTAAGCAGCCTTAGTCTTAAGAAGGTTAGCAGGAACCTGGAAGAACTGAGTAGAAGCACCACCACCTACGAAGAATACTGCGTAGTTGTCTGGAATGTTCAAAAGGTCACGCCACAACTGCTCAACCTCTGCCATTACACGCTCCCAACCTGGAGTACGGTGAGAAATCTCAAGGATACCGATACCTGTACCGTCGAAATCACGGATAGCCTCGATAGCAGCCTCAACAGCCTGCTTTGGAAGTACGCAAGGACCTGCGTTAAAATTGTGTTTCATAAGTTTAAAGTGTTAATTAAGTATGTATTGGTAAAACTAATCTTCTGTTTTTTAGCCCATAAAGCCACTACAGAGGCCCTCGGGCTCGTTTATAGTCACACAAAGATAGACATTTTATTTCATTTCCCAAAAGAAAACGCCAAAAAGTACACAACTTTGTTGACTACATCCCAAAAATCCTACAATCTTCTTGCTCCGTCAGATATTACCACGGCATAAACCTTAGGCTCGTGACCATACTTCTCAGCGAAGCGAGCCTTTGCCGTAGCGATGAAGTTATCGTACAACTCAGCCTTTACGAGGTTGATGGTGCAGCCACCAAAACCGCCACCCATAATACGAGATCCCGCAACGCCACACTCACGTGCTACAGTAGCCAAGAAGTCCAACTCCTCGCACGATACCTCATAGTCCTTAGACATTCCCCAATGGGTCTCATACATACGCTCACCAACGGTCTCGTAGTCGCCACGACCCAACGCCTCGCAGACATCCAAGACACGCTGCTCCTCGCCAATAACATAGCGAGCACGCTTGTAATCCTCCTCCGAAATCTTATCCTTCACAGCATCCAACTGCTCCATAGTAGCGCCACGCAAGAACTCCTGACCAAGCACCGCAGCAACACGCTCGCACGATGCACGACGGTCGTTATATGGCGAGCCTACCAACTCGTGCTTAACAACAGAGTCGAGCAATACAACCTTATAGCCATACTTCTCGGGGTCGAATGGGAAATACTCAAACTCCATAGAGCGGCAGTCGAGACGCATAAGGTGACCAGCCTTGCCAAATACCGAGGCAAACTGATCCATAATACCGCACTTCACGCCGCAGTAGTTATGCTCCGTAGACTGACCGATACGCGCCAACTCAAAGCGGTCGATACCCAACGAGAACAACTCATTAAGGGCATTGGCAAACGTAGACTCCAACGCTGCCGAAGAACTCATACCAGCACCCAATGGCACATCACCGGCAAAGGCAGTATCGAAACCAGCAATCTTACCACCGCGCTTCTGAATCTCGCGACATACACCAAAGATATAACGAGCCCAACTTGCTTCGGGAGCATCCTCCTCGCGAAGACCAAACTCTGCATAATCATCGAGGTCTACAGAGTATGCGCGTACCACATCTGTGCCATTGAGTCTAATCTCTGCCACCATACCTTTATCTATAGCACCCGGGAATACGAAGCCACCATTGTAGTCGGTATGCTCACCTATAAGGTTGATACGACCTGGTGAGGTAAACATCTCGCCACGCTCCCCAAATCGCTCTTGAAATTTCTCGTTGATAATCTTTATATCCATAATATGTTATAGTTAAAATATTTGCGCTTCTATATAATTTAGACAAAGTTATGTAATTTATTTGTGGTTTGCAACATATTTTGCCATAATTTATGTACATTTGCACTATGGAACGACGAGATAAAGTATTTGAGTGGCTTACGAGTCACGATATTAAGTATAATTGGTATGAGCACCCCGAGGCCCCAACCATCGAGATAGCGCGCCAATATTGGCACAACGACGGTTCTAAGCATTGCAAGAACCTCTTCTTCCGCAACCATAAGGGCAACCGCCACTACTTGGTAGTCTTCGATTCGGAGCAGTCTATGGCAATTCACGACTTGGAGCAGATACTCCACCAGGGCAAACTATCATTTGCATCACCCGAGCGTATGGATAAGTGGCTGGGATTGCGCCCTGGGTCGGTATCACCATTCGGACTCATAAACGACACCGAAAACCACGTACACCTATTCCTCGACGAGACACTCCGCGAGCAACCATCGCTGAGTTTCCACCCCAACGACAACCGCTTTACGGTGGTCATCGACCGCGAGGAGTTTGAGCGCTACCTGACGCTTGTGGGGAATACATATGAATACATCAAACTATATTAACAACATAGGGTCTGTCAAATTTTGACAGACCCTAATTTTACTCACCCTTAACATCCACCTCCGTTATATGCCCATTGGCAAAGAGTATAGTGCGCGATGGGAATTGCTCGATGAGCGAGATATTATGCGTAGACATCACCACAGCGCAGCCACTCTGCGTAATCTGCTTGAAAATCACCATAATCTCATCCGCAGTGCGCACATCGAGGTTTCCCGTAGGCTCATCGGCAAGAATCAGACGAGGCTTATTGAGCAGGGCGCGCGCTATGGCAAGACGCTGCTGCTCACCACCTGACAACTCAAAAGGCATCTTATAACTCTTGTGCGATAGGTTAACGAGGTTGAGCACCTCATCTATACGACATCGGATATCCTCCTCGGACTTCCACCCCGTAGCACGCATAACATCGTAGAGGTTGTCGAAGACGTTTCTATCCGTTAGCAACTGAAAATCCTGGAACACAATACCCATAGAGCGACGCAAATATGGTATCTCGCTGCGCTTCAACTTCTTGAGGTCGAAGCCCACAACCTCTGCCTCGCCATCAGCCATATCCACCTCGGCATACATCATCTTCAGCAGCGTACTCTTTCCCGAGCCCACACGACCAATGAGATAGACCAACTCACCCTCCTCCACCGTAAGGTTTACGTTGGAGAGTATCAAGTCATTCTCTTCGCTATTTCTCTTCTGAGCCTCGCCGTGGTATACCGCCACATTGCGCAACTCTATAACCTTGTTTCCCATCTATACGAATTATTATTAGTGCAAATATAGGAATAAATTTCCAAAAACACCACTATGCACCTATCTCCTCACGATATATCGTAACCTTGCTTGCATCGTATTTGAAATCCTAAATCTGCTGCTCAGGTAACAGGTATATATACTTTAAAGATGTAGACTCTGCATCAACAACACGCAACAAAGGATTGTGACGCAAATCTATGGATGTTATTCCCGTTCCGCGAATGATAAGTTCCTCAAGCAATGCAGTACCCCACTCTACAATCTCCTCCTCTTCCTCGTCATCAACGTCGTCCTTATCCAAATCACCGAGCATAGACTCACAACTCCAAAGCATAGACGCACTCATCACCAGGAGTGATCATCTCCAAAAATCCAAAAATCTCATATCTATTCTTTGCTATTTGTTAGTATTCCCCAGAATAATCTATAAATAAATAAGGTATATAAGGCAAAATTAATAAAATATTTTGTATGGAACAAAATTTTCACTATTTTTGCACCCGCATCTAATTGCCAGGATGCAACCAACACATAAAGCAATCATCTATAATCCTAAAAAAGATGATGCTTTTGGCATTACGCCAAAACAGCATCTTCCCGGGGGTGACCGGTTTTGACAGCAGGTAGAATTCGATTGTAAGCACGTCGAGCCTTGTGTGGGGTCTCGTAAAACTGAACGCTCAAGCTATAAATGGCAATAACAACTATGCACTCGCTGCTTAATTTTCAGGGAAAATTGGCTTAATCGCGTGGCCCAAGGCGGTCGTGTGACGAGTATCCCGAGAGGCCGTTCCGCTCTTTAACGACCAATCATTATGGGGTATCATCAATTAAGAGATAGTGTGGTATGTGCCTCGGTTATCACACGAGATTTAGAGGCTGGGCCTCGGGTTTGGCTGCCGCCTGCCTGGCTCGAGGAGAAGGACGAAACGGTCGGCTAAACGTGTAGAAAGCCTTGGGGTTCCTTGTTTGGACGCGGGTTCGACCCCCGCCACCTCCACTTTTGAGTCTGCGATTTGCGTCGCAGGCTTTTTTTTGTTTTATCGCGTCAAGTGGGGTCTTGGAGCATTTATTGCCGCAGAATTGCAGAGTGAGAATAAAGCATCGCGATGCTTTACTTTTGCAATTCTGCGCAATGACGAAGGTAGTTATAATGGGGAGTTATGGGGATGGATGGATGGTTATGGGTAAATCACAATCTATATCTAATTTATACACAATCTATACATATAACTACCCATAATTGCATATCTCTACCCATAAATCCTCAAGCAACACCTACACGTCACGTAGCAAAACACGCTGAAAGTCACCACCAAATAAGTGTGTCAGAAAACTTATATCGAAAAAACTTTGAAAAACATTAGGTAGTTTGCGAAATTATGTGTACATTTGTTTGGTTAATTCCGC
>JAFOCZ010000053.1 GCA_017380955.1 Alistipes sp. | reverse complement strand
GTAGTACCACTGCCAAGAGTAACCAGCCATAATATCGAACTGGTGGTCACCCCACTTCTCAGCGTATGCGATGTAAGCCTCCAAAGTCTGGTCGCGACGCAACTGTGAGTAGTCGGTGTGATAACCAGAACCTTCCTCTGCAGTAGCGTGGCGTGACTGCTCTGCACCTGGAGCAACGTCTACAGTACCATTTGACTTCGATACGTCAACACCGAGGTTCAAGTTCAAACGAAGGCTCTCCAAACCGTGAATCTTGTAGTCGAACGATGCGTTACCTACGAAACGCTTAGCGTTAGACACGTCGTGCTTGTCGTTAAGCAAAGCCACAGGGTTCTGGTTAGCCATTGTGTTGTGCTTACCATCAACACCGCGCCAAGTGTAGTAGCCATTGATACCACCATCCTCGTTTGCGAGGTATACTGGCTTGGTTGGGTCGAACTGAACAGCCTGAGATACTGCGCCTGTGTTAGCAAAGCGAGTGTCCATAATCATACCCTTACCGTTCAAAGAGATAGTAAGGTGGTTGTTCAACAACTGTGGGTTGAGGTTTACAGAGAGAGTGTGACGAGACATATTAGATGTCTTCAAAGTACCATCCTGGTTCAAGTAACCATAAGAAACACGATATGGGAGGTTGTTCTTGTCACCCATCTTCACGTTACCTGAAAGTGCGATGTTACCCTCGTAAGACTGTGCCAACTGATAGATCTCACGCTGCCAGTCTGTGTTGATGTAGTTACCGTTAGCGTCGGTGTACTTAGTAGCAGAACGATAAGCATCAGTATCCTGAGTGCCATAGTACCACTCCAAAGTCTGACGCATCTCGTCGCCGGTCATAACATCTACAAAGCGAGAGTTCTGGCTCAACGATGCTGTGAAGTCTACAGCAACGTGTGGAGCACCAGTGTCGTACTTAGAGCCCTTCTTTGTGGTGATGATGATGACACCGTTTGACGCACGTGAACCGTAGATAGCAGTAGCAGATGCATCCTTCAACACTGTGAATGACTCGATATCGGCTGGGTTGATAGATGCCAAAGCATTTGATGTACCAGAGATACCAGAGTTAGAGATAGGGAGACCATCGACAACTACCAATGGGTCGTTAGAAGCGTTGAGTGATGAGCCACCACGGATACGAATCTGTGCTGCAGAACCTGGAGCACCGTCACCAGTAGTAATTACAACACCCGCACTCTTACCACGAAGCAAGTCGGTTGGAGATGTTGCAAGACCCTTGTTTGTCTGGTCAGCCTTAACTGTAGAGATAGAGCCTGTGAGATCATCCTTCTTTACAGTACCATAACCGATGACAACAACGTCGTCGATCATTGCTGAGTCCTCCTCGAGGACAAGACGCTGCAACAACTCAGAGTTGGCAGCCAAATTCTGTGTCAAGTAACCAATGTAACTTACAGAGATTACTGACTCGCTGCTGTTAACCTTCAGTACGAACTGACCGTTAACATCGGTGGTGACACCGTTTGTCGTACCCTGCTCGATAACAGTGGCTCCGATAACCGGTGTGCCGGTAGTATCAACTACCACACCTTTGACCTCGTATTTACCCGACTGGGCAAACACTTGGGCAGGAATAGCCAATGCGAGAATGGCCATACCCAAACACATAGTTAAGAATTTTCTCATAGTGTTTTAGTGTTAGTTAATAATTAGTGAATGATATATGTGTGTTTCTTATGTTTCGATTATGCGTCGCGGCGGGTCTTGATGCCCATAACAGCCAAAGCACCGAGTAACAACGACACACCTGCAACAACAAGCATCATAATCTGACCTGTCTGCACACCGTCGACAACGTCGCCGCCAACACCCTTGAGGATGAAGCCGCCAACCAACGATGCTACAATCTGTGGCAAGCAAATTGTACAGTTGAACAGACCGAGGTATGTACCCATAGCCTTACCCGAGAGTGAGTTGGTGAGCAGTGCGAAAGGCATTGCCAACATCGCAGCCCACGCGCAACCTACCAAGAGGAACGACACGAAGAGCATATACTGGTCGTGGATGAAGTATGTAGAGATGAAACCTACAGCACCCAACACCAAACTTACGGCATAGCCAACCTTTGCGTTGCGGAACTGTGGCAACACCATAGCCCAGACGATAGAGCCGATAGCCTGAACAGCGAACAAGACACCTGTCCAGTCACCTGCTGCCTGATACTCCAATGTTGCAGGGTTGATGCTACCCCACACAGTCTCGGCGATACCACCTGTGGTGTATGTCCACATATAGAGGAACGCAAACCACGAGAAGAACTGCACAAGACCAATCTGCCAGAAAGCCTTTGGAGCATCGACAAGAAGAGCCAAAATATTCTGCTTCTCCTCTTTCTCCTCCTGCTTGATGCCGTTGTACTTGGCATAATCCTCAGGATTCCACTCCTTGACCTTAGCACCAGTGTAGAGTACACAGAGGATGAGGATTGCAGCGCCAATATAGAACGACCAGGTTACTGAGTCGGGCACCATACCCTCTGGAGCAACGTTGCGAACACCAATCCAAGTGAAGAAGTATGGGAACAGGTAACCCACCAACGAGCCAGCGTTACACAAGAGGCTCTGGATAGAGTAAGCCTTTGTCTTCTGCTCCTCGTTGACCATATCGCCCACCATCATCTTGAATGGCTGCATAGCCATATTGATGGATGTGTCGAGCAACATAAGCATAATAGCACCGAATGCCAACGCCGCCTTGACGGTCATCTCGAAACTTCCCGAGTTTGGCAACAGAGCCATAACGATGATGGCCACCAAAGCACCCACATAGAGGTAAGGCTTACGGCGACCCCACTTACACCAGGTCTTGTCGCTCATAGCACCCACGATAGGCTGAACGATCATACCCATCAATGGAGGCAAAACCCAGAAGAAACTCAACGTGTGGGGATCAGCACCCAACGTTGCAAAGATGCGGCTGATGTTTGCACTCTGGAGTGCATATGCAATCTGCACACCGAAGAATCCGAAACTCAAGTTCCACATCTGACCGAAAGAAAGAGTAGGTTTTTGCATAAAAAGTTAATATTTGTTTTTGTTGTTTTACGCCGTTGTTATACAACACTCCGAAAGTATTATTAAAATTTTTGCATAACTATACAGTCATATCCGTACAAATATTGCAAAAGTTTACGACATATGCAAATATATCGTGACCAAACGACGTTTTTGGCTGACGAATTGCAACATTGGGGTGTCGAGTGGTAAAATTGGCAACTTTCCTCGCAATGCGAGTATATACCCTCGCGGTGTGTTCTCTTGAGTTTAAACACCCTTATATCCCACTCTACAGAAAACGAAATAACGAAATATCCCACTCAGTGAAATTTTGAAATTTGGAGGGGATGTTGTATATTTGCCGAATATGGCTACCATTCGCAACATATACAATTTTGTCATAATTATGCTATTCGCTGCATCGCATTTTGCGGTTGCAGCCATCAGCCGTGCGCTGGAGTATTACGACGATATTCTGCTTACGATACTCACCATCACGATGGTCATAATCATCGCTATGCGCAACAATGCTCGTGTGGAGATGATGGCGATTATGACTATGGTAACCACGCTGTTAGGCTATGTCATAGGTACTTGGCTACAGGAGCCTATGACGCTGCTTATCCACAGTAATATCTTTGCTCCGGCGGCCTCGACATTCATCGTGACGATGGTGCTCGGACTCACCAATGACTACATAACACGCAAGGCAAAACGCTTTAGAAATAGAGACCAAAACTTCTCCTTTACTACCTCTACGATTGTAGGCATTGCACTGTCGATTTTGATACTCCGAATGGGCTATGTGCTGATGGATCGTGCCTATATTTTGCCCGAGGGTATGGTATTGGAGAATATCATTGATATTCTGAGTAATAGTTGGGCATTGCTGCTCATCGTGGCGGGTAATGTGGCGCTCACGATGCACACCACTCCCAAGCGCGATGTTCTGCATAAGGACAATTTCAAGACGTGGTTACTTATCATCGGCACCACACTGCTCATATCGCTTGTCGCAACAGCGATAATCTACTTTGACATCCCCTCTCTGCGCAACCCTGCACAGGGCTTCAAGGAGTTCACACGAATTCTCTCAGCGGCGCTACTCATAGACCTCATTGCTATGACCATTGGCTTCCTGACGATGATCTACATCGCCTCTCGCCGTGAGTTACGCGAGGAGCGCGAGGAGAAGCACCGCAGCGAGTATCGCTATGCGCGTCTCAAGCAGCAGATAACACCCCACTTCCTCTTCAACTCGCTCGGCATCCTCGACTACTTAGTTCAGGAGCGCGAGACGGAGCGTGCCAGCGCCTTCATACATAAGTTTGCAGATATCTACAGATATATGCTCAACACCGACAAGAAGAGTCTTGTGAAGATTAGCGAGGAGTTGGAGTTCACGATGAAGTACATCGACCTGCTCAAGGAGCGATTTATAGAGGGTATGGAATTTGAGATAGATATAGAGGAGCAACATATGAACAATATGGTTGTGCCCTGCTCGTTGCAACTCCTTGTGGAGAACGCCACGAAGCACAACATTGTGAGTGCCGAGAGCCCTCTGAGGGTACGCATAACGACCGAGAACAACAACCTTGTGGTGCGCAACAACCTACAACCTCGCACCCACGGACAACCCTCTACGAATCTCGGACTGAGGAACATAAGACAGCAATACCTCGATGTGGCGGCAAGCGACATAAGCATCGAGAAGAGTGATAGCGAATTTATAGTAAAACTTCCAATAGTATGATAAAGGTAGTGATTGTAGAGGATGAGATTCCTGCGCAGATAAACCTCAAAAAACTCATAGAGAAGTGTTGCGACCAGAGTCGTGTGGTGGCAACGCTGAGTTCTGTGCGCTCTACGGTTAAGTGGTTGGAGGAGAATCCCCAGGGTGCGGATGTCATATTCCTCGACGTGGAACTCTCCGACGGCATATGCTTCGACATCTTCGACAAGGTGGCTATAGATGCTCAGGTTATCATCACCACAGCATACGACAACTACGCCATCAAGGCCTTCCGTGTCAACACCGTGGACTACCTCCTGAAGCCTATCACCGAGAGCGACCTACGTTGTGCGTGGGAGCGCTGCAAGGAGCGCATAGAGTTGCAGTCGCAGCCCAACCTCGAGACACTCCTCGACATAGTCTCTAAGGCTGGAGCGCCCAAGGATAAGGAGTATAAGAAGCGCTTCATAGTGAAGATGGGCGAGAAGATAATTATCATACCCGTAGAGGATATCGCCTACTGCTACTCCGAGGATAAGAGCACCTATGCCATAAGCCGCAACGGCACACGCCGTCTGCTCGACTACTCCCTCGATATGGTACAGGAGATGCTCGACCCCAAAATCTTCTTCCGCATATCACGAAGTTATATAGTGTCGATAAACTCCATCGAGAACATCTCGAAGTATCTGGGTACTCGACTGAAGTTGCAACTAACACCCCATAGCGACGACGAGGTGGTCGTGAGCCGCAGCCGCACCTCCGACTTTTTAGAGTGGCTCGACAACAACTAACCCTTTTTTGAGCATCGTGAGTTGTGGCGTAGTATGATTTTTGCACCGCACGGCCCGATTTAGCAGTAAAAAGTGTTAAAACCTCGATAGTTTTACCTATCTTTGCACATTACAAATTTGATAGACAATGAAACACCTACACATAGCACTCGTGATGCTGCTCCTGATGGTGGGATGCAACGCACAGCGTAACGTACTCTACCTCCAGGATATGGAGAGCGGCGCAGAGATATCGCTGCCCGAGAACTACCTCATACGCCTAAAGCCCTACGACCAGATTACGGTGGTGGTGAATAGCAAAAACCCCGAACTCGCAGCGCCGTTTAACTCCTCTACAAGTTACAACGCTCTCTCGGGAACTCACGCCAATGCCACATACTCCGAGTCTAATCTTCAGACTCTTACCATCGACAGCGAGGGTTATGTAACCCTGCCCGTCATCGGCAAGATAGCCTGCGCAGGACTCACACGCCAGCAGGTGGAGAGCGCCATAGAGGCACGCATCCGCGAGGAGGGTTACATTCAGGACCCACACGTCAACGTGCGCTTTGCGGAGTTTACGGTGTCAGTTGTAGGTGAGGTTATGCGCCCTGGACGCTACAACATCTCCAAGGATCAAATTACGATTTTCGACGCTCTGGCTTTGGCTGGCGATATGACCATCTATGGTAACCGCGAGACTGTGGCCGTAGTACGCGAGAGGGAGGGTAAGAATGTGATTATGAAGATAGACCTTCGCAGTGCCGACTGCTTCTCATCACCCTGCTACTACCTCGAGCAGAACGACATCATCATCGTGAGCCCTAACAAGTATCGTGCTGCCACAGCAGAGATAAACCAAAACCGCTCGTTCTGGATTTCACTCACCTCGACAGCCAT
>JAFOCZ010000052.1 GCA_017380955.1 Alistipes sp. | reverse complement strand
AGTAAAGTCGAAGATATGGGGTATATGTTTGTTGGAGCGGGTCAAAATAGTACTACAGTAACAATAAACACTAAAAACTTTGATACAAGAAACACAACTTTTATGAACTACATGTTTAAAGATGTTGGTCAAACAGGGGTGCGGGGACGGTGTCGCGCATATCGAAGTCGCCCCAGCGCTCGGCAACATAATCAAGTGTCGCGAGTATCTCCTCCACGTCGAACGAGGTGACGAGTTTCAGGCGAGTCTGCTTGAAGTCGGGCAAGCCCTTGAAGTAGTTCGTAAGGTGGCGGCGCATCTCCAGGATGCCCACTCTGTCACCCTTAACCTCCAACGACTTTGCGAGGTGCTGCTTGGCTATCGCAACACGCTCTATGACTGATGGTTGTGGTAGTAACTCGCCAGTCTCGAGGTAGTGCTTACACTCACGGAAAATCCAGGGACGACCATATGTTGCACGACCAATCATCACGCCATCCACACCATAGCGGTCAAACATCTGCTTGCACTTCTCCGCCGAGTCCACATCGCCATTGCCGATGATAGGAATTGTGATGCGAGGGTCATTTTTAATCTTGCCTATGAGAGTCCAGTCTGCCTCGCCACGGTACATCTGTGCGCGTGTGCGACCGTGGATGGTGAGCGCTGCGATGCCCACATCCTGAAGGCGGAGTGCTATCTCCTCGATGTTTTTCATCTCGTCGCTCCAGCCGAGGCGTGTCTTAACGGTCACGGGCTTGTTCACAGCGCGGACAATCTGGCGTGTCATCTCCACCATAAGGTCGGGGTCTTTCATCATTCCCGAGCCTGCACCACGTCCCGCAATCTTCTTCACAGGACATCCAAAGTTGATGTCGATGATATCGGGGTTGGCACTCTCGGCGATGCGTGCAGCCTCCACCATAGGCTCTATGAGGTGACCATAAATCTGAATACCCACAGGACGCTCAAAGTCGGCGATGTTTAGTTTGGCGCGTGACTTCCACGCATCGCGGATAAGACCATCCGACGAGATAAACTCTGTGTATACCACATCTGCACCAAACCTCTTGCACATATAGCGGAACGAAGGGTCTGTAACATCCTCCATAGGTGCGAGGAACAGGGGCTTGTCACCTAACTCAATATTTGAAATCTTCATAAAAATCAATAATTATAGCACAAAGGTATGAAATTTTTGTTGGAAATGGTGAAAGTTTCGCAAAGAAAACGTACCTTTGCGGTTTAGAAAATTATTATTATAGATATAAGTATGGTTAATATCGAAGAGTTTATCACCAGCGTTGTGGCGCGTGCAGCCGAGGAGTTGTATGGCGTAAGTGACAACCTGCAGATACAGAAGACACGTAAGGAGTTTGAGGGTGACTACACCGTTGTGGTGTTCCCATTGCTCCGCGCATCAAAGAAGTCGCCAGAGGCTACAGCAACAGAACTCGGCGAGAAGATTACATCAACAACCCCTGAGATTAGCAGTTTCAACGTTATAAAGGGCTTCTTGAACCTCGTTGTAGATGCGTCGTTCTGGGCATCACGCTTTGCTGAGATTGTGGCAACAGAGAACTATGGTATGGCAGAGCCTTCGGGACGCACCATTATGATTGAGTATTCTTCACCAAATACCAACAAGCCTCTCCACCTCGGTCACATCCGTAACAACCTTCTCGGCTACTCTGTGGCTACTATCCTCAAGGCTAATGGTCACAATGTTATCAAGGTTAACTTGGTTAACGACCGTGGTATCCACATCTGCAAGTCTATGCTCGCTTGGCAGTTGTATGGCGGTGGCGAGACTCCACAGTCGTCGGGTATGAAGGGCGACCACTTGGTGGGTAAGTATTACGTAGAGTTCGACAAGCACTACAAGGCAGAGGTTAAGGCTCTTGTTGCCGAGGGTATGTCGGAGGACGAGGCTAAGAAGAAGGCTCCTATTATGCTCCAGGCACAGGAGATGTTGCGTAAGTGGGAGGCTAAGGATCCTGAGGTATACACTTTGTGGGAGACTATGAACGGCTGGGTATACGAGGGCTTCGATGTAACGTATAAGGCTCTTGGCGTAGATTTCGATAAGGTATACTACGAGTCACAGACCTACCTCTTGGGTAAGAGTCTTGTGGAGGATGGTCTTCAGAAGGGTGTATTCTTCCGTAAGGAGGATAACTCGGTATGGATTGACCTCGAGGCTGATGGTCTCGACCAGAAACTCTTGCTGCGTGGCGATGGCACATCGGTATATATGACCCAGGATTTGGGTACTGCTCTCAGCCGCTTCGAGGAGAATAGCCTCGACGATATGATTTATGTTGTGGGTAACGAGCAGAACTACCACTTCCAGGTATTGAAACTCGTGTTGAAGAAACTCGGTTATGAGTGGAGCGACAACATCTTCCACTTGTCATATGGTATGGTGGAGTTGCCAGAGGGTAAGATGAAGTCTCGTGAGGGTACTGTCGTAGATGCTGATGACTTGATTGCAGATATGGTAGGCACAGCGCGTGAAATGTCTCAGGAGTTGGGAAAACTCGACGGCGCAACAGAGGAGGAGGCTGCGGCAATCTCGGAGATGGTAGGTCTCGGAGCGTTGAAGTATTT
>JAFOCZ010000051.1 GCA_017380955.1 Alistipes sp. | reverse complement strand
GAGTAGTTACTCTCCACAAAGCGCTCCGTAAGTTCCTCGATAGTCGTAGACTCAAGGTCTACAGCCTCCACATCCACACGCTGCACCATACAGTCACGAACACGCAAGTCGGCGAAGTCTAAGGCGTTCTGCAACAGGCGGATATCCTGCTCATCCTCGCTGTCGGCAGCCACATTATCACCCTCGACCAATGATGCTAAGTCGTCGCGGTTGAACTCCGTAGGCTCCTTGCGAGTCTCGATGCGAGTTCCCGTAAGGCGGATAAGGCCATAGGAAATGAGCGTCGTGAAGCGCGAGATAGGGTAGAGGATTATGTAGAATACGTAGATGAGTGGCGAGAAGAGCGTATAGTAGAAGTTAGGGTTGTGGCGTACTATAGACTTAGGTATGTACTCGCCTATGAAGATGATGACAACGGTAGAGATTATGGTCTGCGCCAATGTGTTCTCGATGCCGAAGCCTCGCAGCAGTAACATAGACATACTCATAGAGTAGATAACAAGTGCGATGTTGTTACCCACGAGGATTGTTGTGATGTAGTTGCTGGAGTTACGACCGAAAATATCGGCTATATGGTTGAACACAGGGCTCTGCTTGCGGTCTATCTCCTCGCGCAGACGGTTACGTCCCAGGAACGCAATCTCCATTCCCGAGAAGAATGCCGACAACAGCAGCATTATGCCTATGGTTACAAAGGTTGTTAGTGTTACCTCTTTCATCTATCTAAGGTGATATATCCTACGCGAGCGTTAGTCGCGGCTGCTTCGTAGTTTAACATCAGAGTTTATGTTCGCCTCGGCGTTAAGACCCTGAGACTCTAACTTTATCTCTTGTCTTTTAGGAGCGGTTGCCCCTGGTTTTACAGTTTCGCGATTGCTAAGTGTTGTCTCGCTGTTTATCTTGTTCGTAGGGCGTCCACCGGCAGATGGTGGCAGTGGGGCGTTGATGCCCTGCTTCGTACCAGCGGTATTATTTTTAAGGGTATGACTACTGCTGCTTGGGCTGAAGCGTGCATCACCAATGTCGTTCTTGCCACGTCTCTCGGGCTCACGCTTTGTCTCCTTCTTGCCCTCCTTCTTACTCTCCTTACCCTTTTTGCTCTCTTTGCCATCCTTATTCTCGGCCTCGCGCTCCTTCTTCTCAGCCTCACGTGCTGCGCGCTCCTCCTCGGTAGGCTGGCTCATATCAAACTCCATCTCCGAACTATACTTTCGGAAGTGGATATTCTTCAAATCCTCATCGGCATCGAAGCCCACGCCAAAGTGCCAGCCATCGGGTTGTAGGACCTTGGTGTCGACATTCGAGTAGATCTTTTTTGTTGTGGCGTTCCAGAACAGTTGCTGGGTGTATACCTCGGTGTGTCCTGTCACAGTGGTGTCGCCATCTTTGCGGTTGTTCTTGATGATGACCACATTACCCTTAGCCTCCCATAGTTTCTGACGCTCGTAGTAGATGGCGTAGTTTGCTGTGATGGTAGCATCTACCAGCGACAGCGAGTCGGTGTATGTTGTCATCTTGATGCCTCGGCGAAACTCCTGATATGGGTTTGTGGCGAGGCTATAGCCCTCCATAAGGGGCGATACGAAGGTGTAGGAGCGTTTGCCGTTCTCCATCATCGTGATGCTACGATTCTCGCTCGACTCGGTCATCAGCGTCTCGTAGTCATATGTTGTGGTCTCGGTTTTGCTCGTACAAGAGAATAGCAATGTAGCACTCCCCACTGCGGAGAGTGCTATCATTGCATATCGTCTCAAAGTTTTATACATTATAATAATGCGCTAAGTGCCTTATTATCTGTAACGGATAGTTGTTGTCTGACCTGCTGCGAAGCCACACTTAACGGTGTAACGCTCGTTCTCCTTCAACTCTGCGAAGAAGCAAACCTCCTGTGGAGGGAACGCAGCGCGGTAAGAGTTCATCATCTGCTGTGCAGCCTTCTGTACCTCTGGCTCATCCTTGAGCAGAGTAGCAGCCTGTGCCATAGCGTCGTATGCTGCCCAGTATACCGAAGCACCGCCAATCTTGTCATCAGAGCAAGGTGAAGATGCGTAGCACTGACCGAGGATGAAGTATGAGTAACCGTTCTGTGGGTTGATACCACGCAACTCACGTGCTGCCTCTACGGCTGCAGAGTAGTTCTTGTTACCAATCTCGATAAGACCAATCTTGGTGTAGAGAGGCTCCTTCTTAGCAGGGTCAGTCTCTACAGCGAGTGCCTCACGCAAATACTTGAGGGCCTTGTCGTTCTCGCCACGAGTCTGGAAGCCCTGAGCAAGGAAGAGTGCAGTCTCTGATGATGGCTTAACGGTGTAATACTTCTCGGTAGTTGCGAAGAAGAAGTCGCTTGAGCACTGTGCGCGTGACATCAACTGCACTGCCTGTGCCAAGATAGCCTCATTCTCAGGGTCTGCAGCAAGTTTCGCAGCGAACAACTTCTCGAGGTTCTCGCAACTTGCAGCACCGCTGGTACCGAAACTGTTCTCGAAAGCATCCTTGAACTGAGCATCCTTCTCTGAGAGGTTGTCGAAGAATGGTGAGAGACGCTCATACTCGCCGAGGATCATCTCTGCGGTGATGGTATCGTCGTAAGAGTAGTCCTCGCAAAGGAGTGCGTAGTAGTTAGCAACGATGTCAACCTTTACGCGGTTGTCCTCAACAGCAGCATCTACAGCCTCCTTCAAACCTGCGCGGAGACGAGCACGGTCTGAAGCCAAGAACTTAATCATATCACGAGCCTTAGCATCGAGAACATAGGTGCGACCCTTCTCAGCGTCGTTGCCGAAGTATACGATACGCTGGTCGTAAACGAACATCAACGAGTCGATGAACATACGACGGTCGTCGACGTTACGAGCGCGCTGCACCTTATTCTTATACAATGTAACACCACGAACATAGGTGTTTACAGTTGCATCAGGGCAGTTCTGAATCAAGTGCTGGAAGTAGTGTGCTGCGAGGTTGAAATCCTTAGCATCCAACGCCTCCTTCATATAACTACCTACCTTGTAGTTATCACGGCGCTGCTCAGGAGTCTCACCCCACTTGCTGAACTTAGGGTCGCTGAACATAAGGTAGTTCTTCTCACGCTCCTCAGCGGAAGATCCCCAGTCGCTGTACTTCTCATCGTTGAAATCGATGTCTTGGGCTGTTGCCGAAAATCCTACGACCATTGCAACAATGGCCAAAAGAAATTTTAAACTCTTCATAGTTTTTGTTTTAATATGTTTGTTTCTGTGTTTCCGTTAGTCAAACTTCTGACGTACAAACCAATAATCCGATGTGTCACCCGAGTAGAGTGAGAATCCGATAGATATTTTGTAGTAGTTTTGTGTCACAAGGCCTACCTTCTGAGCGCCGATAGTTATGCTATGTGGCGACGACAGGCGGCCATACTCAAAGCCGATATTCACCGACGACGCTCCCCAAATCTTCACCGGAAGACCGAAGCCTGCGGTTACTGCAAGTTGGTTGATAGGTGCATTACCAAATTTCTGGTAATAGTTGCCCACGCGAGCACCAAGGCGGTATGATATGCGGTTTAGGTAGTTACGCACATCCGTAGGGCGTGGCGTAATCTCAAATCCCAACTTCAGCGTGTGGGTGTCGGTGTATGTCACAGCAACACTCTTTGCGCTGCTATTCTCGTTGTACGCAGGGTTGTTCTTGCCCCAAGCGGCATAGGCATAGTCCAAGCCAAAGCCTACGGCGCGGTCACGGAAGTAGAGACCTACACCTACCTGATGTGGCACACGCAACTCCACGACGTTGATGTTATTGCGAACGGGAATCTTGTTGAGTGCTACAAGGTCGCTGCCTGTCTTCACGAAGGTCTCAACCTTAGGATTGAGGCTGCCGCCAAGGTCATATGTAGCACCGAGGGTCAGGATTCTATATTCGTTCTGTATGATGCTCCACTGCAAGCCCGCCTGGAACTTGAAGTTGTTGACAACAAACTTGTCGGTACCTGTCGTAGGCGAGAATGTGCCACCTCCGGTAATCTGGTCGGTAACCGAGGTTTTGTAGTTACGCTCGATATATCCCCAGTAGTATTTCGCTGCTACACCAATCGAGAATCGCTGCCATATAGCCCATCCTAACGATAGTTTCACCTCCGAGATGTCGCCATCACCCTCGAATCCCGACATCACACGACCGATGTTTGCCCATACATCCTCGCTCTCCTCGGTTGTTCTAACCTTGTAGCCCACGCTGCTGTATGGCGCTATGCTGAGCGATGCTCCCAAGCCCTTAGCAAGAGGAAAGGCTATGGCGATGTTGTGGATGTTTCCGGTGTTGTATACGGTCTTTGCCGTAGATGTCTGAGCCCCCGAGGCGTCGTACTTAGGCTGGTTGTTGCGGAAGTGTGTGCCGTCGAGGCTCACATCGAAGAGGAAACTCTTGCGAGGCACGATGCTTGTTGCCGCAGGATTCAGAGGGTTTATCTGTCCCACAGCACGCTTGCCGATGCCCACACCACCCATAGAGCGCATCTGCACACTACCTGGTGTGAGCAACTCACCTGGACCATACATCGAGTATGGCGAGTAGGCGTTGATGCTGCTGGTCTGTGCTGATGCCGCAACGGTGATTGCCAACAGTGCAACAATCAAAAATATCAGTTTATAACTCTTCTGCATTATACTCCAAAATTCTATTGAGGCCGAAAATAACCGGCTCACAGTCTGCAAATATCGCGTTTTTAATTCTCTTTACAAAATATTTTGCGTCACCTCCGGTGAAAATAGTGCAATTTTCACAACTTTTTAACAGAAAATCCTCTACATAACCCCTAATCTCCTGCTCCACACCACGCATAACACCCTGCTCTATGGCCTCGCGTGTGGTGCGACCATACTCCAAAACCTCCTCCGTAGCCGTGCATAATGGCAGCGACGCGGTGTAGTCCGCAAGGGCACGAAAGCGTGTTGTGACACCCGGCGAGATGTTGCCTCCGCGGAACACGCCACCCGTGACATAGTCGATGGTTATGGCAGTGCCAAAGTCCACAATCATAGCATCACGCTCGGGGTATAACGCCGCAACACCTACCGCTGCGGCAAGCCTGTCAGCACCCAAAGTCTCGGGAGTATGGTAACTATTGCCGATGGGAATAGGCGTTGTGGCGGGGTTAAAGGCCACCACACGCTCCACATACTCCTCGATCATCTTCGCAACCTGCGCAGCATTGGCGCGAGTGGAGGCTACGATGGCCTGATGGATAGCGGTGTGGCGATGTGTTACATCGGCAATGATATCCGATGTAACATCCTCGACAACAATCTGTTCCACAACCTCGCGGTTGTCCACTACGGCAATCTTTGCTCTGGTGTTTCCTATGTCTACGATAAGGTTCATACGCTATTCTTTCTCCTCGTTTGCCGATGCGGCGAGTGAGCGGAGCATAGCAACCGCCTCTGCCACGCTATATATCTTTCTAACGGTCATCGACAGACGATTATTGTATTGCTTGACCACAAAACGCTCGGGGTTGGCAACCACACGACGCAACATATTGAGGAAGGTGTCGGTCTTGAAGAATGGCGAGTTGTTGTCGCCCACGAAGCGCACTATGAGCAATCCGTTCTTCACCTTCACGTGCTCCATACCGAGGTTTACAGCCTCGTGGCGCAGACGCACCACGTCGGTAAGTACCTTCACAGGCTCTGGCACAGCACCAAAACGATCCTTCAGACGCTCCAGCAGAGCCTCAAACTGCTCGTCGCTGCGCATAGCGTCAATCTCGCGGTATAGGCGTATCTTCTCATTCTGCGAGCGCACATAACTATCTGGTATAGACGCATCTACATCGATGTCTATCGTTGCGTCATCCACAAACGTCACATCCTTCATAGCGTCGTTCTCGGCCTGCGACAATCCCGATGTGTCGAGACCCTCGGCACGTAACTCCGAGATAGCCTGGTTGAGAATCTTCTGGTATGTCTCAATGCCGATGTTGGCGATAAAGCCACTCTGCTCCGAGCCCAGGAGGTTACCAGCACCACGAATGTCGAGATCCTGCATAGCGATGTTGAAACCCGAGCCCAAGTCCGAGAACTCCTCGATAGCCCTCAGACGGCGACGCGCATCATCACCCAGCAATTGGTCGGGTGGAGAGAGCAAAAAGCAGAAACCCTTCTTATCCGAACGTCCCACACGACCTCGCAACTGGTGTAAGTCGCTCAGACCGAAGCGGTGTGCATCGTTGATAATGATGGTGTTAGCATTGCCAATATCTATGCCGTTCTCGATGATTGTTGTGGCAAGCAATACGTCAAACTCGCCGTATATGAAGTCCATAATCAACTTCTCGAGTTGGTCGGCTGCCATACGTCCGTGACCAACGCCCACACGAGCCTTGGGGCACAGGCGTGTTATGAGACCCTGGATAACGTCTATATCCTCGATGCGGTTATGCACGAAGTATACCTGACCACCGCGTGCCAACTCCTCCTCGATAGCGTCGCGGATAACCTCCTCGGAGAAGGTATGCGACTCTGTGACAATAGGTTGGCGGTTTGGTGGTGGGGTAGATATCACCGATAAGTCGCGCGAGCCCATCAGCGAGAACTGCAGCGTGCGGGGTATAGGCGTTGCCGTGAGAGTCAGCGTGTCGACCGATACCGACAACTGCGTAAGTTTCTCCTTTGCCGCAACGCCAAACTTCTGCTCCTCGTCGATAATCAGAAGTCCCAGGTCGCGGAACTCTATGCTCTTCGACAACATCTTATGTGTGCCGATGAGGATATCTATCTTTCCCGCCTTCAAATCCTCGGCGATGCGTCGTGACTCCTTCGCAGATTTTGTGCGGTTTATATACTCTACCGTTACGGGGAGGTCACGCAGACGCTCCGAGAATGAGCGGTAGTGCTGCAATGCAAGGATGGTGGTAGGCACAAGGACTGCCACCTGCTTGCCATCACACGCAGCCTTAAACGCCGCGCGTATGGCAACCTCGGTCTTTCCGAAGCCCACATCACCACACACCAATCTATCCATAGGCTGCTCCGACTCCATATCGCGCTTAACGGCGGCTATGGCGGTCTGCTGATCTGGGGTATCCTCCCACTTGAACGAAGCCTCCAACTCCTGCTGCAGATAACTATCCTCCGAGAATGCATAACCCTTCGACGCCTTACGCTTGGCATAGAGCGCTATCAACTCGCGCGAGATATCCTTAACAGCCTTCTTTGTGGTGGCCTTGAGTTTCTGCCACGCGCCACTGCCGAGTTTGTAAATCTTCGGAGGCTCGCTGTCGCCACTCTTGTATCGTGCTATGCGGTGCAGGGCGTGAACGTTGAGGAACAGAAGGTCGTTGTCCTTGTATATCAACTTGATAACCTCGCGTGTGTGACCATTCTCCTGCAACTTCACAAGACCTCCGAAGCGTCCCACGCCGTGGTCTATATGCACCACATAATCGCCAATCTTCAGAGCGTTCAACTCGGCGATTGTCATCTGCTCGTCGCGCTTTATCTCATCACGGATGCGGTAGCGCTGGTAACGGTCAAAAATCTGGTGGTCGGTGTATATGCAGACCTTGAGGTTGTTGTCTATGAAGCCCTCGTGGAGCACAACATCCTCTGCGCGGAACGATACGTTGCGACGGCCAACCTGATGGAATATGTTCGTAAGTCGCTCTATCTGAGCCTTGTTGTGCGAGAGTATCGATGTGGTATATCCGCGCTCGTTGTTCCAGCGGATGTCGTCGGCAAGCATCTCGAAGTTGCGGTTGAAGGCTGGCTGTGGCGAGGTGCTAAACTCCAGGGTGGTGGTTGCCTGACGCTCGCGGATGTTATCCTTACGCACCACAACACGACATCGCTCCCAATCCTTCAGCAACGACTGTCGTGATGTCACCTTGCGGGCTAATATCTTGGCATCCTCCTCGCTCTCGGCGCTCTCCAAAACCTTACGTCTGAGGTCAGAAATCTTCCTAAGTGCATAGTCGCCATCGCCAATCCACCACGTAGCACCCTCGGCAAATGCCGCTAACGACACACGCTCCTCGCTGCCCTCGGCGTGGTGAACGTTGGGGATGATATCCACGTTCTCGGGGCGCTCTGCGGATAACTGACTCGAGATGTCGAAACGGCGCAACGAGTCCACCTGGTCACCGAAGAAGTCGACACGATAGGGGCGTGACTCGGCATATGAGAATACATCGACGATACCTCCACGCACCGAGTATTGACCAGGCTCGTAGACAAACTCCACACGCACAAAACCCTGCTCCACAAGCCACTCCACAAGTGTGCTCTGCTCGAGGGTATCACCCACGCTGATGCGCAGCGACTGCGCCACAAGGCTTCGCTCGTCGACAACGGTCTCGGCCAGAGCCTCGGGGTAGGTGCAGATGGCTAAATAACCACCCTTGAAGTTGGTGATGGCGTTCAGTGCTCCTGTGCGGCGCACGATGCCCTGAGCATCCTCGCCACCATATGCCACCGAGCGCTTAGAGCCCGAAGCGAAGAATGCCACGTGCTCCTCGTCGAGGAGTTCGTAGAGGTCGTTCACGAGGTATGCGGCAGCGTCGCGGTCGTCGGCAAGGAAGATGTGAATGCCTCCCACGCTCTCCACAACATCTGCGGCATAAAGCGAATAGGCTCCACCGACCAACTGATTAAGATGGACGGTAGAGCCTATATTTTCCAAACTTTTTTTCAGTTCACCCGCAAGTTTGGAGTTGCGGATGATACTCTTCAGATAGTTCATATCGCTTCGGTTATATGTTCGATACTGTTCAGCGCCGCCGTTAAGAGGCTATGCTGCAACAAGTCTCTTACTCCTTGGTATTACTGAGAAGCGACTCCCCCTTTTTATCGAGGTAACTTACATCAATCATACCTATACTCTGGTCAGTGGTAATCTTGATGTTTAACTTGTACTTGAAAATCCAACGAAGTCTTCGTGAGATGATACCCTCCGAGAGATATGCCTTGACATATGGGCTAACACGCAGGTTTACAAATTTGAAACCCTTCTCTGCGAGCAACTGTATCTGTCCCTCAATCTTCTTCTCGAGGAGTATCGTTGGCTCAATCTTGCCTGTACCGTGACAGGTAGGACAGGTGTCCGAAATCTCGTTAATGGCAATAGGGCGTACACGCTGGCGAGTGATCTGCATAAGACCAAACTTCGTGAGCGGAAGTATGGTATGCTTGGCCTTATCCGAGGCCATAAGTTTCTGCATCTCCTCGTATAGCGTCTGTCGACTCTGCTGCTTACGCATATCTATGAAGTCGACAATGACAATACCGCCCATATCTCTGAGGCGCAACTGGCGTGCTATCTCCGCCGCCGCTGCAAGGTTCACCTCGAGAGCCGTCTGCTCCTGGTCATCCTCTGCCTTTGTGCGATTTCCCGAGTTTACGTCTATGACGTGCATAGCCTCGGTGTGCTCGATGATGAGATATGCACCACGACGTAGTGATACATACTTTGCAAATAACGACTTTATCTGTTTCGTGATGTCGAAGTTGTCGAAGATTCCAACCTTACCCTTGTACTGCTTCACCATATGCTCCATCTCGGGCTTTATGGCGCGGATGTAACTCTTAATCTCCGAGTGCATCGTCTCGTCGTCAACGATAATCTGGGAGAAAGTGTCGTTGAGCGAATCACGAATTATGGTATTCACGCGGCTCATCTCGCTCATCAGGCGTGTGGGTGCCGCACCCTTACGCATAGCGTCAAGGGTCTTGTTCCATCTCTCAACAAGAGAGAGTATGTCTTGCATAATGTCGATGTCCTCGGCCTCGGCGGCTGCCGTGCGGATTATGACACCGAAGTTCTCAGGTAGTATATCCTGCGCTACCTTTCTTAGTCGTTTTTTTGCGCTGTTCGAGCGAATCTTCGCCGATACAAACACCTTGTTTGTGAATGGCACCAACACCACGTTTCTGCCCGCCAGCGACACATCTGCCGTAAGTCGTGGGCCTTTGGTCGATATCGCCTCCTTGGATATCTGCACCATAATGGTCTGACCCACCTGCAGGTAGTCGCCTATGCGTCCCTCCTTGGCCAACTGTGGCTCGAGTTTCATACTCTCCACACGCACCTCACGCTTCTCGCGGCTATCTACGATGCGCTGTAGCGATGCGAAATTCTGACCTAAGTCAAGGTAGTGGATAAAGGCATCCTTCTCGTGTCCGATGTTCACGAATGCTGCGTTCAGACCTGGCATAATCTTTCGCACACGACCCAAGTAGATGTCGCCTACTGCGAAGCCTGTCTGGCAGCGCTCCTTGTTCAACTCAACAAGCACCTTGTCTTCGCAAAGTGCTATTGAGACCTCCGTTGGATTTACATTGATGAATAATTCTCTGTTCATAATGTTCAATGTAAATCGGTTAGTTCACCAGAGATTCTAAGATCTCTCTCATTTTTTGAAGCCGCCTATCAAGAATAGGACTGAAACTTCAACTTGCCTGTTTGTTGATAGAATAGTGCAGATACAACGCTCGGCAAAATTTTTGTCGATGGGCTATACTTGGCGTACTGCTCATTGGCGAAATATTTCGTTAGCGGCAGTAGATGCGCTATTATCTCAACAAAGAGACCTCCGTAAATAGGTGAAGCTAAGGACCAGCCTTAGCTCCATCTATGTCCCTGAAGAGGTAGATTACTTCTTCTTATGACGATTCTTGCGAAGACGCTTCTTACGCTTGTGCGTCGCCATCTTATGACGCTTGTGCTTCTTTCCGTTTGGCATAATTTATAATATTAAAGGTTTGTAACTTTATTCCCAATTATTTTACATCGCAAGCGAAAGACTTAGCAGGCTTGAACGCAGGGATATTGTGCTCAGGGATTGTGATAGTAGTGTTCTTAGAGATGTTACGAGCAACCTTCATAGCACGCTTCTTGATGATGAAACTACCGAAGCCGCGCAAGTAAACATTCTGACCATCCTTCATAGCGTTCTTCACGCTCTCCATAAATGCCTCTACGATAGCCTGAACCTGAATCTTCTCCACGCCTGTTGACTTTGCAATCTCGTTTACGATATCTGCCTTTGTCATAGTTGTAAATTAGTTTTATTTAGTTTATTTTTATAACAAGTTTCAACAATCTTTTCCCAAAATAGGGGCTTTTAGCAAAAAAATGTCCGCAAATATACACCAACTTTATAAAATATGCAAGCAAAAGAGTGAAAAATAGATTCTTTTTTCTTCTCGCAACATATTGTATGGCAAATAATAATGCTATTTGAAACTATTCAACGCTGTTGCCAGACCCTCAACGGCTTGGTCGAGACCGCTTTGTATTTTGCTGCCAATCATCATTCGCATCATCATATTCAACTCGGCGTGCAACACCATACGGATGCGTGTGTCGTTGCTCGAAACCTCCTTGAGTTGAATCCAGAATCCGAAGTCGATAGGTATGCCACCCTCGTCTGCCACAATCTTGACGTGTTTGTTCTCCACCTTCTCGGCAATGCGTAGAGCAACCTTCATACCCTTAACCTTGAATGAGCAACTGTCGGCCGTAGCCTCCCACTCCTCCACCTTATCCTGGATGGCAGGTGTCATAAGATCCATACGCGAGATAATAGGGAATATCAGCGCTGCAGGATGGTTTATCTGTTGTTGTTTCGATTCGTACTTTTCCATAGTTAGCCAATTTCGTTTCAATAACGCAACAAAGGTAGTAAAAAAAGTGAAAGGTAGAAAGTGAAAAGTGAAAAGTTTGGTGTCTGTGACGCTGTGCTTAATAAGTATTGAGTAATTAGTAATTAGTAATGGTGTCGCCTCGTGAGGCGATTTAGGATGGGTAATAATGGGGAGAGATGGGGAATGATGGGTAACTCCACATAACTACCCATAACTACCCTGCAAACTATCTATGTCATTCTGAACGCAGTGAAGAATCTCTCGGAGCGAGTTAAGGTCGATACTCCCCGAGAGATATTTCGCTACGCTCAATATGACAATCTGTATCATTGAGGTGGTTTATCCAGTGGTAGATTGCCACGGCTTTAGCCTCGCGACGAGGTTTTAATATCATCTCGCAGAGATGACAAGATTACTAATTACTCTCTACTAATTACTAATTCCTTACCTTTCACCTTTCACTTCTCCCTTCTTACCTTATTATGAATCGTCGTGCGGTGTCCGAGAGTATCTCAATTTTCACGACCATAGTATCCTCAGGTAGCAGCGCCTCAATCTTCTCGGGCCACTCCACAAGACACAACTCTCCCGACGACAGATACTCCTCAGAGCCGAAGTCCAGAGCCTCCTCAATCTTGTCGATGCGATACATATCGAAGTGGTATATGGTGCGACGACCCTCATACTGGTTTACTATGGCAAACGTAGGGCTTGTGACATCATCCTCCGAGCCGAGATACTCGGCAATGCGGCTTACGAGGGTGGTCTTGCCAGCACCCATAGGAGCGTCGAGGGCCACCACAGTTCTTCCGTCGAGGGACTCTATTACCGCCTCGGCAACCTTGTCAAGTTCCTCCAATGAGTCAATCTCAATAATCTTCTCCATTTATATATATAAGTATTAGTTTGTTATCGTTTCTTTGGTTTCAGCACTGCAAACGGCACTATCATCTCCTCCATAGATATTCCGCCGTGCTGAAATGTGTTGCGGTAGTAGCGTATATGCCTGTTGGCGTCGTTGTTGTAGACGAGGAAGTCGCGGTTATAGGCAAATATATAACTCGACGTCAGGCGTCCCGATGGCAACTGCACATCCTCGGGGCGTGTGACCTCATACACCTCGCGCGAGTTGTAGGCGAGGTTACGGCCAGTCTTATAACGCAGATTTGGCGATGTCTCCTTATCTCCCGTAACACGCACAGGGTTATCCACACGCACTGTGCCGTGGTCCGAGGTTATGACAACCTTATGTCCACGCTCGGCGAGGAGTCGCAGCAGGGTGTATAACTCC
Organism: Alistipes sp.; assembly: GCA_017380955.1. GTDB lineage: Bacteria > Bacteroidota > Bacteroidia > Bacteroidales > Rikenellaceae > Alistipes. The sequence continues at coordinate 3,352 of JAFOCZ010000051.1, read as the reverse complement.
GAATGCTCAAACCACGAACGTGTGAGGGAGCGGAATGCCGCTTCGTCGTCGGTGAGTTCACGGATGATGTCGGTCTCGGTGCGTGCGTGCGAGAGGATGTCGAGGAAGTTGTAGATGATGACCGAGAAATCAGCATCGTAGACGTGCTGCATATTGTCGAGCAGTCGGCGTCCTGCCTCGGGGCGTACCAACTTGTCGAACGATAGTTTGTATCTCTTTCCCGACTGCGTTATGAGACGCTGCAGGAACTCCTCCTCGTACATATTTTTGCCACCATCCTCGTTGTCGTTGAGCCACTTATCGGGCATCAGACGGTCTATGGCCAGCGGCATAAGACCTGCGAAGAGGGCGTTGCGGGCATACTGCGTAGCGGTGGGGAGTATAGCGCAGTAGAAGTCATCGGTGGCGATGTCGAAGTAGCCGCGTAGCATAGGCTCTATGGTGCGCCACTGGTCGTAACGCATATTGTCTATAAGCAGCAGTGTAGTACGCTCGCCACTATCCACCTCGGGGAATATACGGCGGCGCATCACGGTGTGCGACATCACAGGTATCTCATCCTCCGCAGCGCGCTGGTTTATCCAGTTGAAATAGTTGCGCTTCACGAACTTCGAGAACTCCTGGTTTGCCTCGTTCTTCTGGTACGACAACACCTCGCGGATGCTCTTATCCGAAGATGCGGATAACTCTATCTCCCAGCCCACAATCTTGCGATATAGGGCACACCAATCCGAGAATGTTGAGGCTGCCATCTGCTGTGAGGCTATGCGTCCGAACTCCGCACGATAATCTGCCGTAGTCTGCTCTGTGACAAGTTGTTTAGAGTGCAGATTCTTCTTTATAGATAGCAGCACCTGGTTGGGGTTTACGGGCTTGATGATGTAGTCGGCAATCTTCGAGCCTATGGCCTTATCCATAATATTCTCCTCCTCGCTCTTGGTAACCATAATTACGGGCAGGGAGGGGTGTGCCGCCTTTATCAGCGGCAGGGTCTCGAGACCTGTCATACCGGGCATCATCTCGTCCAATATCACCAGGTCGTATGCCGTCTCGCCAGCCATCTCCACAGCGTCGTAGCCATTGTTGCAGGTATCTACCTCGTAGCCCTTGCTTGTTAGGAACATAACGTGTGGCTTTAGCAAATCTATCTCGTCATCAACCCAAAGTATCTTGTTCATATTCATTCAATTAAGGTGAAAAGTAAGAGGAGTCTAATTAGTAATTAGTAGTGAGTAATTAGTAATCTTGTCATCTCTGCGAGATGATATTAAAACCTCGTCATTGCGAGGCTGAAAGCCGTGGCAATCTCAAACCGCTTCGGAGGAGATTCCCACAGTCGCTACACTCCCTCGGAATGACGTTGTTTGGTCTCATCATCGCCTCATCGAGGCGACACTATTACTAATTACTCACTACTCACTCCTCTTTTCCATATAACGCTCCATAACCCTAATAATTGTGGGGTATGTGGTTTTGAGTGCCTCGCCACGCTCCTCGGCACTAAACCATCGGGCGTTGGTGATGCCCTCCTCGGCCTGTGCCGTAAGGTGCTCGCCGTCGGCTCTCATAGCCCACCACTCCGTAGATTTCAACTCCCACACGCCATAGGTGTCGTAGGCGTGCCACGTGGTGGCGATAGGGGAGTCTCCAATCACCGAGCCTCGTATGCCTGTCTCCTCCTCTACCTCGCGCAGTGCAGCATCACGGCTGCTCTCATCCTTCTCTATGTGTCCCTTGGGCAAATCCCAACGACCGCGCAACTCTATGAACAACACCTCGCCACGAGAGTTCTCAACAACGCCTCCGGCAGCCCTCACAACCTTGAACTCACTGGCCAGCAGCGAGAAAGTAGCCTCGGGGTCGGAGGTTATTATGGCTATAAATTTGTCGGTCTCGACTTTTTTTAGTAATTTCGCTCGCGAAATGGCTTGTGAGGCGCCGACCTCCAGGGTAGCATAATGTGCAGCAGGGGAGGTTGTTGCGATAACTACCTCTGTATTACCAAAATATATCGAGCGTGTGTGCATACTATAAAGTCGTTTCCAACTACAAAGATAGTAACAAACTAAACAACAAACCAATATTTATGAAAAAAATTCTCTTTCTTATGACATTTGCAACGATGCTCGCTATGGGTGGTTGCGCTACGGAGGGCGGCGATGCTCCAAAGCCTCTCCATATTGATAACGCCCTCACGGCTGAGGAGAAGGCCGAGGGTAAGTTCACCCCAGAGATTATGTGGAAGATGAGCCGCATTGGCGCTCAGACACTCTCTCCAGATGGCTCACAACTTATCTACACCCTTACAAAGTACAACCTCGCCGAGAATCGTGGTATCACATTCCTCGTGTTGCGCGATATGGCTACAGGTGTAGAGCGCACGCTCACCGACAACACCTCTACAAACACCGCTCCACAGTGGCTCGACAACACAACTATCGCCTTTATGTCTAACCGCACAGGTGCTATGCAGGTGTGGGCTATGGGCGTTGACGGCACAGGTCTCACTCAGGTGACCAACATCGAGGGTGGTATCGAGGGCTTCGGCATCGCTGGTGACCACGCCTTCTACACACAGCGTGTTAAGGTTGCTCCGTTGAAGGGCTCAGATAAGTATGCCGATATGGATAAGTCTAAGGTGCGTGTTTACGACGACCTTATGGTGCGCCACTGGGACTACTGGGATGATGGTACATACCTCCACGTATTCGCAGCAGACTATGCTAATGGCAAGATTGTAAATGGCAAGGATATCATCGGCGCGGATAAGGCTTACGACGCTCCTCTTGCACCATACTTCGACACTGCGGAGATTCGCCTATCGCCAGATGGCTCATTGCTCGCCTACACCTGCAAGCCTTTGACAGGTGTGGACTATGCCCTCTCTACCGACTCGGATATCTTCCTCTACGACTTCGCAACAGAGACCACACGCAACCTCTCAAAGGAGGCTGCTGCAACAGGCGTAGATAAGTTCGTAGGTTACGACAAGTACCCTGTGTTCTCACCAGATGGTAAGAAGATTGCCTTCCGCTCACAGCGTCGTCCAGGTAACGAGGCCGACCAGCAGCGTTTGTGGGTATATGACCTCGAGACCAACGAGTGCACATATATCACACGCGGCCAGGACTACTGCGTTACTGAGGTTGCGTGGGATGGCAACGATTCTATGTACTTCATCCTCCCTTGGCGTGGTACTCACCAGGTGGCACATATCGACCTTGCAGGAAATATGAAGCATATCACAAAGGGTAACTATGACTTCAACTCATTTACCTTCGCAGGTGGTAAGATTGTCGCTAATATGAACACCATCTCTAAGGCCGTAGAACTCTACGACGTAAACCTCGAG
>JAFOCZ010000050.1 GCA_017380955.1 Alistipes sp. | reverse complement strand
GTGTGCGGAAGGTAGCCATTGTAGCCTCGGTTGTGATGCCACCATCATAGCCAAAGGCGATGATGTAGTAATCGGTGTCGGCAGCCGGTAGTTTCATCGCCGTTGCTCCGCTATGCTCCACAGGACCATGGTCGTTGGCCATAGCCTCCATCCAACTTCCCCACTGGTTGACAATCTTATGCATCATATCCTGCGCCTCGGTAACGCCATCCCAGGGCGCTACAAGGGCGCAATATTTGTCTTTGTTGTTCGATGGTGTGATGCTAAACGATGCCTCCATCTGTCCTACGTCCCACACCTCAATCTCGAAGGTCATCTTCGACTGCGCTGCGTTCTCGGTGTGGTACTCGCCACGCACCACATCGGTGCATATCACGATGCCCTCCTCGTCGAGGATAAGACCTGCAATGAGGTAGTAGTAGTCTGTATTCTCCTTGAGACCCTTAGCCTGCAACTCCACACTTCCGCTGTGGATGAGAGCCTCGACAACCTGCTCTGCGGTGTAGCCCTGCTGGAGATACGCGTTTATATCTTGTTGGAAGTAATACTCATAGAAGTACGAGTGCGACATATTATAGCCATTCTCATCCTCAACGTAGTAGTTGTAGGTATCCTTAGGCATAGTGCACAGATACCAACTAATCTCTGAGTTTGATGGTGTTACGGCGAGTGTCACGCTGTTGTCCACAACGGTTGTCTCGACATCGAACTCACACTCCACCTTCTCTACCGTTGCGGTGGTGAAGGCTACCTTTGTAATCTCCGTTGAGGCACTATATCCGTCGTTGTTCTCCACGCCAAAGAGGATTATGTAGTGTTCGGTGTTGGTGCTGAGACCCGAGAATGATGCCTCCTCTATAACACCCTTATCCACCACCTCGGGCATATACTCCGTGAGGGTCTTGCCACTATTCGAGGCCTCATCGGCAATCTCCTGGAGTATGCTCTCCACGAGGAACTCATCGCGTGTGAACTCATCGGCGGTATCCTTGTCGTACACCACACACAGATACTCCATATCGAGGTTACGGGGTGTAACGCTGAACGTCACCGTGGAGCGTGTGGTCTTTGTTATCTCCACCTCAAATTCCGCCTGTGGCTCTGGTTGGGGTGTTGGCTCGGGTGCTGGGGTGTCGCCATTGCAGCCCACAGAGAGCATTGCCATAAGCGACATAACGAAAAATATTACTCTATTCATAGTTATTATATATATAGGTATATGGCAAAATGCCAAAAAAGGGCCGTCTGACCATATAGTCGGACAGCCCTGATGACTTATAAGATGGTGTTACTAAGCCTTGGTAACAGCAATCTTCAATGGAGCCTCGTCGAGGTCGGTCTCTACGACGAACTCGCCGGCAGGAGTCTCGGCAACCTTAACCTCTACGGCGAGGGTCTGCTGCGCGATGTACTCTGCGAAACTCTCGATGGCCATTGTTGTAAGGTCGTTAGCCTCAACCTCCACACGAATCTTATCGGTAACCTCGAAGCCTGAATCCTTACGGATGTTCTGGATGCGGTTTACCAACTCACGTGCCACACCCTCGCGACGCAACTCGTCGGTGATGGTGATGTCGAGGGCTACGGTGAGTTTACCCTCCGATGCTACCAACCATCCTGGCATATCCTCCGAGGTAATCTCGAAGTCGGCAGCAGTAGTTACAAACTCGGTATCCTCAACCTTAAGAATGGTCTCGGCGTTAGCCTCAACAGCCGCAATCTGCTCCTGTGTGAACGATGCCACAAGTGCTGCAACCTGCTTCATATACTTACCACACTTAGCACCCAAGGTCTTGAAGTTAGGCTTGATGCGCTTTGTGATGATGCCTGTGGTGTCGGTGATGAGTTCGATATCCTTGACGTTCACCTCACCCATAATGAGCGCGCGAACAGCCTCGATATGCTTAGCCATCTCCTTGTCGAGTACAGGGATGATAATCTTCTGAAGTGGCTGACGTACCTTGATGTTAACCTTACGACGCAATGCCAATACCATTGACGAAGCGCGCTGTGCCAACGACATCATATCCTCCAACTCGGCGTCGATAAGCGCCTCGTTGCACTTAGGATACTCGGCAAGGTGTACTGATGACTCGCTGTGGCGGCCACTTACTGCGTTAAGGTCACAGAAGATGCGGTCAGAGATGAATGGCGCGATAGGCGCTGCCAACATAACCACAGTCTCCAAGCAAGTGTATAGTGTCTGATAAGCGGCGAGTTTGTCCTCACTCATAGAGCCACCCCAGAAACGCTTACGGTTCAAGCGAACGTACCAGTTAGAGAGGTTCTCGTTAACAAACTGGTCGATGCGACGTGCCGCAGGTGTTGGGTCGTAATCCTCGAGGTACTTGGTAACATCCTTTACAAGGGTGTTCAACTCCGACAAAATCCAGCGGTCGATCTCTGGGCGACGCTCTACGGCAACCTCCTCCTCAGCACCTGTGAAGCCATCGATGTTGGCATAGAGGGCGAAGAATGAGTAGGTGTTGTACAACGTGCCGAAGAACTTACGACGGCACTCGTCAACGCCATCAACGTCGAACTTGAGGTTATCCCAAGGCTGTGAGTTAGAGATCATATACCAACGTGTGGCATCAGCACCATACTTCTTCAACACCTCGAATGGGTCTACGGCATTACCCAAACGCTTCGACATCTTGTTACCGTTCTTGTCGAGTACCAAGCCGTTAGAGATGATATTCTTGAATGCTACAGAGTCGAACAACATTGTAGCGATAGCGTGCAATGTGTAGAACCAACCACGGGTCTGGTCCACACCCTCGGCGATGAAGTCAGCAGGGTAGATCTGGTCGAAGCCCTCCTTGTTCTCGAATGGGTAGTGTACCTGAGCATATGGCATAGCACCAGAGTCAAACCATACGTCGATCAAGTCTGGCTCACGACGCATAGGCTCACCCTTAGACGACACCAACACGATGTTATCTACATATGGACGGTGAAGGTCGATGTTGTCTGTAGAGTAGTTCTCCTTCGACATATCGCCCACCACGAAGTTCTTGTATGGGTTCTCAGTCATCACGCCTGCTGCTACAGCCTTCTCAATCTCGGCGATGAGTTCCTCAACCGAGCCGATGCACTTCATCTCCGAGCGATCCTCAGTAGCCCAGATTGGGAGTGGAGTACCCCAGAAACGTGAACGTGACAAGTTCCAGTCGTTGATATTCTCGAGCCACTTACCGAAACGGCCTGTACCTGTAGACTCAGGCTTCCAGTAGATGGTCTTGTTCAACTCCATCATACGCTCGCGGAGCGCTGTGGTGCGGATAAACCACGAGTCGAGAGGGTAGTACAACACAGGCTTGTCGGTACGCCAACAGTGTGGGTAGTTGTGGGTGTGCTTCTCAATCTTGAAGACCTTGCCCGACTCCTTGAGTTTGATGGCGATGTATACGTCGAGAGTCTCGGCAGCCGCAGCAGCCTTCTCGTCGTAGCGACCGTCAACAGTAAACTGTGGGTCGTATGCGTTCTTCACCCAGCGACCCTCATACTCCTTGTATGTGTCGGCAACACATTCCTTGGCAAACTTCTCATCGAGGTCCTCGATGAGGTAGAACTTACCTGTGAAGTCAACCATAGGGCGAGTCTCGCCGCGCTTGTTAATCATAAAGAGCGATGGGATGCCAGCCTGACGTGCTACGAAGGCATCATCAGCACCAAACGTAGGTGCGATGTGTACGATACCAGTACCATCCTCCACAGTAACGTAGTCGCCGAGGATTACGCGGAAGCCCTTTGCCGATGCCTCCACCCAGTTACCATTCTCGTCGCACTCCACAGGCTTAACCCAAGGGATAAGTTGCTCATAACGCATACCCTCCAACTCGGTACCCTTCCACTTACCAACAACCTCGAAAGGAATAACCTTATCGCCAGCCTTGTATGAGTCCAAAGCCACACCCTCGCCCTTCTTGTTGAAGATAGAGTACAACAATGGCTCTGCCACGATAGCGGTAATCTTCTGGCCATCATATGGGTTGTAGGTGCGCACAGCAACGTAGTCATACTTAGGACCTACGCAGAGCGCAGTGTTTGATGGCAATGTCCAAGGTGTTGTTGTCCAGGCCAAGAACACAGGAGTACCCCAGCCCTCCATCTCGGCCTTAGGCTCGAGAACACGGAACTGTGCAGTACAAGTCGTGTCCTTAACATCGCGGTAGCAACCAGGCTGGTTAAGTTCGTGTGTAGAAAGACCAGTACCTGCTGCTGGTGAGTATGGCTGGATGGTGTAGCCCTTGTAGAGCAAACCCTTCTCGTAGAGTTGCTTGAGCAACCACCACAATGTCTCGATAAACTTATTGTCGTAGGTGATATATGGGTCATCCATATTCACCCAGTAACCCATCTTGTGTGTGAGGTCCTCCCAGATGTCGGTGAACTCCATAACGGCCTCGCGGCACGCCTTGTTGTAGTCCTCGATAGAGATAGTCTTGCCGATATCCTCCTTTGTGATACCCATCTTCTTCTCCACGCCCAACTCTACAGGCAGACCGTGAGTATCCCAACCCGCCTTACGGTGTACGAGATAGCCCTGCTGGGTCTTGAAACGGCAGAATACATCCTTGATAGTACGTGCCATAACGTGGTGAATACCTGGGGTACCATTTGCTGATGGTGGTCCCTCATAGAATACGAAGGTTGGATGACCCTCGCGTGTAGTGATGCTCTTGTGGAAGGTGTCATCCTCGGTCCAGCGTGCCAAAACCTCGTCTGCCACGCCTGCCAAGTCAAGACCCTTATACTCGGTAAATTTTTTCATTTTAAAAAATTTAAAGTGAAAAGGGAGAAGTGAAAACTGAAAAGTGTGGTGTCTGCGACGCAAATTTAATCTTGTGCGAAGCACACCTTACTTTTCACCTTTCACTTTTCACCTTTCAGTTCGTTTTATTACTCCTCGTCCTCCTCAGACTCGGCCATTGTAGTGTAGACGTTGGTAACGTCGTCGTCCTCCTCGAGGTGCTCGATAAGTTTGTTTACTGCCTCGCGCTGCTCAGGGGTCAACTCCTTGGTGTCTGTAGGGATGCGTACTGCCTCACCAGATACCAACTCAAAGCCCTTATCCTCAATCCAGGTCTGAATCTGACCGAATGACTCGTAACCAGCGTATACTGTTACCTCACCCTCCTCAGCGTAGAACTCATCTACACCAAAGTCGATCATCTCCAACTCCATCTCCTCGAGATCAACACCCTCGGTAGGCTTGAACTTGAAGACACACTTGTGCTCGAACATAAAGCCTACAGAGCCTGATGTACCGAGAGTACCACCATACTTGTTGAAGTACATACGTACAGAAGCCACAGTACGGTTTGTGTTGTCGGTAGCGGTCTCAACAAGAACTGCGATACCGTGAGGACCATAACCCTCGTAGATCATCTCCTTGTAGTCGGCAGCATCCTTATCTGTTGCACGCTTGATAGCACGCTCAACATTCTCCTTAGGCATATTCTCAGCCTTAGCATTCTGCATAAGAAGGCGAAGACGCAAGTTTGATGATGGGTCTGGACCAGAAGCCTTAACCGCCATCTCAATCTCCTTACCAATCTTCGTAAATACGCGCGCCATATGTCCCCAGCGCTTCATCTTTCTCGCTTTGCGATACTCAAATGCTCTTCCCATAGTAATGTAAATTTATATTTTTAGAATTTTATACTTCTATATATATACACAATGGTGCAAAGATAGAAAAAAATGGGAAAAGTAGAAATAGAAAAGCGCGGAAAAATAGGGCGCCGCGCAGGTTTTTTATCTAATTTCTATGGAAATGATGTTGGGATGGGGCTGCAGTGGTAGGTATATATACAAAAAAAGAGACTACCGAAAGGTTTTTCGACACTTAAAAACAAACCTAACCATCAGTGTCTGAGTAACAAAACTCGCATCTTTTTCGACTGCGACTTTTGCTACAACCTTTCGATTGCCTCACCAACCTAAAACTACTAACCTAAATGAACCTTAAAACTTCGCTGCAAAGGTAAGGGCAAACTTTTAATTCTCCAAATATTTTATTAAAAAATTTCAATAATTTTTTCATTATTTTTAATTATAACCCTTTTTCGGCTATTTTACAGTGTTTAGTATTGCTGTTTTTGGGAGTGTTTGCTCGCTTTTTTAGTTGTCTAGCAGGGGTGTGTAGTGTGGCAAAAAGTGCAAATTGTTGGGAAAGATAGCGATAAATTTTTGTTTCTTGGCGAAAATTCGTATATTTGTCGAATGTTGCGTGTGCGTATGCGCGTTGCGCACACATATTATAACTTAGAAATGAGACGTACTAATACCATAGGCTTCGATGCCAAGCACGCTACCACTGGCGATGCCACGCTTTGCAGTTATGCCCTCTTCATTATAGAGGCTATGGCAAAGGCGTGCCCACGTCGCAGTTACTTTCGTATGTATGTTCCCGACGACGACACCACACCCGAGTATGAGAGTTTGGCGCAGCGCCACAACGTAGAGTCTATGGAGCCCGATGGTGCTCTGTGGCGTAAGTTATGGTGGTTGTGGAGACTCTATTTCATTGGTCGTGACCTCAAGCGTGGCGATGTGGAGTTGTTTCATAGTCTCACGGAGTTTGTGCCCTTTGGTCTTGAGCGTCGTGGCATACGCAGCATCGTAACAGTACACAGCCTCGAGTTCCTGCGACTAAAGGGACTCTTTGGACCTCTGCACAGTATGTTCCGCAGAGTGGTTATGCTCTCGTCACTACGCCGTAGCGACCGCATCGTTGCCGTCAGCGAGAATATCAAGAACGACCTTATCAAGTATCTACACATAGACCGCGATAAGATAGATGTCATCTATCGTGGTTGTCATCCACGTTTTATACATCCTGTCAGCCCTGAGCGTCAGCGCGAGGTTGAGGAGCGTTACCACCTCCCGAAGCGCTATATGCTCTTCGTGGGTACGCATATGCCGCGCAAAAACCTCGGTGACCTTATCGAGATTATGCCAAAGTTGGATCGCGATGTGGAACTTGTCATCGTAGGTCGCGCCACGACATATACCCAGAGAATAAAACATCGTATAAAGTCGTTAGATCTCCAGGAGCGTGTACATATGCTCTATGGCGTTGCCGATGACGATATGCCTGCGGTATATGCCGGGGCGTCGCTCTACCTTATGCCATCGTTGTACGAGGGGTTCCCACCAACGATCATCGAGGCGCTGACGTTGGGTGTTCCTGTCATCGCGGCAAAGGGGTCGAGTATGGAGGAGGCTGGAGGCCCTAACTCTATATATGTAGATAGCAACGACCGCGATGCGTGGGAGAGGGCTATAAAGGAGGTGCTGGGCAATGAGGAGTTGCGCAACTATATGATTTCGGAGGGCAGAAACTATGTTTCACGCTTCCGCCCCGAGGTTGTGGCGTATAACATTATGAACTGCTACAAACGCATAGGTGTCGATATTAGCGAATATTGAGTCGAAAAATAGTAAAATTTCGCACTTGTGTAATGCTTTGGATATCAGTGTATTAGTGAAAAAAGTGAAAATTACAAAGATAAAATGTTAGTCATTTTGACAAAATTAAGTATCTTTGTCCCGAAATATTGGAGGATATGTCGCCTTCGACAGTGATAAAAAGAGAAGAACGAGAAATAGATATACATAATTAAACCATTATGGAAAAAGTAACGAAAATCGTAGTTATGGCAAAACAGGTACCCGACACACGTAATGTCGGTAAGGATGCTATGACTCCGGAGGGTACGGTAAACCGTGCCGCTCTCGCTGCAATCTTCAACCCCGAGGACTTGAATGCTTTGGAGATGGCTCTCCAGATGAAGGATCGCATAGGCAATGCCACAGTTTATGTTCTCACAATGGGCCCACAGCGTGCTGCTGATGTCATCCGCGAGGCTATGTTCCGCGGTGCTGATGGTGGTTATCTGCTTTCGGGTAAGGAGTTTGCAGGCTCTGATACATTGGCAACTTCTTACGCACTGTCGTGCGCACTTCGCAAGATTAACCCCGATATCATCGTGGCAGGTCGCCAGGCTATCGACGGCGATACCGCACAGGTAGGTCCTCAGGTTGCCGAGAAGTTGAATCTTCCACAGGTGACATATGCCGAGGAACTTATCGATATCAAGGATGGTGAGGTTACTATCAAGCGTCGTTTGGAGCGTGGCTCGGAGACTGTCGTAGCGCCACTGCCAGCGGTTATCACTGTAAACTCATCGGCTAAGGAGTGCCGCCCTCGCAATGCTAAGCGTGTTATGAAGTTCAAGTATGCTCTTGCAACTTCGGAGATGGCTGCGGCGGAGGATAAGACAAAGGCCTTCATCGAGGAGCGTCCATACCTCCACATTGTAGAGTTCTCGGCTCAGGATGTAAACCCAGACCCAGAGCAACTTGGTATGAGTGGCTCACCTACAAAGGTTAAGAAGATTGAGAATGTAGTGTTCCAGGCTAAGGAGGCTAAGAGCCTCACCGCTGAGGATAAGGATATCGAGGCACTTATGCAGGAACTTATTGCGAGCCACACGCTCGGTTAATTCTTTGAGAGTATGAATAACGTATTTGTATATATCGAAATTGAGGATAAGGAGATTGCCGACGTATCGTTGGAACTTCTTACTAAGGGCCGTGAACTCGCCAACACCCTTGGCGTGAAACTCGAGGCTGTTGTCATTGGCAACAACGTTAAGGCTCTTGCCCCAGAGTTGGCAAAGTATGGCGCCGACACAGTATGGGTTGCTGAGGATGAGATGTTTGCACCATTCCGCACACTCCCTCACACCGCAGTTATGGTGGGTCTTATCCAGCAGGAGAAGCCACAGATTGCGCTGTTTGGTGCTACGCCCGTAGGTCGTGACTTCGCGCCACGTGTATCTTCGGCTCTCCACAGCGGTCTTACTGCCGACTGCACCGAGTTGGTTATCGGCGAGCATAAGGATGCCAAGACTGGCAAAGAGTATGAAGCTCTTCTTTATCAGATCCGTCCAGCGTTTGGTGGTAACATCATCGCAACTATCGTAAACCCTGACTGCCGTCCTCAGATGGCTACCGTGCGTGAGGGTGTTATGCGTAAGGAGGCGTTGGCAACACCTGCAGCGGGCGAGGTTCGCGAGATTAAGTGGCGTAATATGGTTAAGGATACCGACTTGGCTGTCCGCATCGTAGAGCGTCATATCGAGGAGCGCAAGATAAATATCAAGGGTGCATCTATCATCGTAGCAGGTGGTTATGGTGTAGGCTCTAAGGAGGGCTTCCAGTTGGTACACGAGTTGGCAGATGTTCTTGGTGGCGAGGTTGGTGCATCGCGTGCTGCTGTTGACGCTGGCTTCACGGAGCACGAGCGCCAGATTGGTCAGACAGGTGTTACGGTACGTCCTAAGTTGTACATCGCTTGTGGTATCTCTGGACAGATTCAGCACACCGCAGGTATGGATGGCTCGGCGATGATCGTTTCTATCAACACCGACCCTAACGCACCTATCAACAAGATTGCTGACTACGCCATCACAGGTAGTGTCGAGGAGGTTATCCCTAAGATGATTAAGTATTACAAACAGAACTCAAAGTAAACGTAGATATGGCAAACTTTTATTTAGATAATAAGGATTTACAGTATCACCTCTCTCATCCGTTGATGAAGAGGATTATCGAACTTAAGGAGCGTAACTTCGCAGATGCCAACGTCTACGACTATGCACCACAGGATGCTGAGGATGCTCTCGACTCATATCGCCGTGTTTTGGAGATTGTGGGTGACGTATGTGGCGAGGTTATCGCACCTAACGCCGAGGGCGTAGACCACGAGGGCCCACGCGTTGTCAACGACCACGTGGAGTATGCATCGGGTACTGTTCGCAACCTCGAGGCTTTGAACGAGGCTGGCTTGGGCGGTATGACCCTCCCACGCCGTTTCGATGGTTTGAATATGCCTGTTACCTGCTTCGCTATGGCTAACGAGATGGTGGCACGTGCCGATACAGGCTTCGAGAATATCTGGGGCTTGCAGGATTGCGCCGAGACTATCAACGAGTTCGCCACAGAGGAGATCAAGCAGCGTTACTTACCTCGTGTATCGGCTGGTGAGACCTGCGCTATGGATCTTACCGAGCCTGATGCAGGCTCTGACCTCGGTGCTGTGATGTTAAAGGCATCGTGGGACGAGGAGGCTGGCGTATGGCGCTTGAATGGCTGTAAGCGTTTCATCACCAATGGCGATGGCGACATCTCGTTGGTTTTGGCGCGTACCGAGGATGGCACTAAGGATGCTCGTGGTTTGTCTATGCTTATCTACGACAAGCGCGATGGTGGTGTTATCGTTCGCCGTATCGAGAACAAACTTGGTATCAAGGGCTCACCAACCTGTGAGTTGGTCTTCAACAACGCCCCAGCGGTGTTGGTTGGCGACCGTAAGATGGGTCTTATCAAGTATGTTATGTCGTTGATGAACGCAGCACGTTTGGGTATCGCAGCGCAGTCTACAGGATTGTCGGAGGCTGCCTACCGCGAGGCTTTGAAGTATGCCGAGGAGCGTGAGCAGTTTGGCAAGCCTATCATACAGTTTGCTGCTGTTGCGGAGATGCTCAAGAATATGGAGGCTAAGACCCTTGCATCTCGCGCATTGCTCTATGAGACAGCACGTTTCGTAGATATCTACAAGCAGTTGAATCACATCTCTCACGAGCGTTCTTTGGAGTCTGAGGAGCGTCAGGAGATGAAGTTCTACAACCGCTTGGCTGATGGCTTCACACCTATCGCTAAGATGTTCGCATCGGAGTGGGCTAATGAGGTTGCTTATGACTCATTGCAGATTCACGGTGGCTCGGGATATATGAAGGATTATGCCTGTGAGCGTCTGTTCCGCGACGCACGTATCTTGAACATCTATGAGGGTACTACACAGTTGCAGGTTGTTGCGGCTATCAACCACGTTACCAAGGGCACATACCTCGAGCAGATGTTGCGTTACGAGGAGGGTGAGCGTAGCGAGGCTACAGCACCACTTGGCGCACAGTTGGTAGAGTTGCGCAAGCGCTACGAGGCTGTTGTGGAGCGTGTTGAGGCTTTGGACAAGGAGGCTCAGGGTTATAAGGATTTCCACGCACGCCGTTTGGTGGAGATTGCTGGTTACATCCTTATCTCACACATTATGCTTCGCCAGGCTACCGAGCAGGAGGCTGACTACCTCAACCCTACAAAGATCTTCGTGAAGTACGCTGCACGTAAGATTCAGGAGGCGGTGTCATACATCGAGGCTTCGGACATCTCAGATGTAGAGTTGTTCAAGGCGTAGTAGGTATACTGCAAAAGATAAAGCCTGTCTAACATTGCGTTAGACAGGCTTTTCTGTTTTATGTTGTGTGGATTAAAAACGTACACCAAAGGTGATAACCGCTATATGTCGGCGAGTCTTGGTTGAGAACAAGTCGCTCTGGATGTTGAGGGTCTCATCCTCGCTATCTATGGCATAGAATGTCTGGTAGTCGGTGTAGTTGGTTATGCCATACTGGTATGCAAAGTCCATATATACCGAGCGTGTGAACTTAATGCCGAATCCCGCGGTTATATACTGCTGCTTGGTGGGTAGTGGGTGTGATGCCACCATATTCTCGTAACCCTTGCGGAGTGTAGAGCCATTCCATATATATCCCACACGCACAGGGAGAAATGGGAGCATATACATCTCAGCACCTACACGCAGGGTGTTGCTGCCCTTGAAGTAGGTCTTCATACTATCCGTGTAACTAAGCCCCAAGATTGGCGACTGCTGCAGACGTATCGACTGATACCAACTGCGCTCGTAGTCTGCTGATACTATAATACGTTTAGCCAGCGTTACGGCAGCACCCACCATAAGGCGTGATGGCGAGCGGAAGTTCCACGAGTTTGGACCTGCATCCTCCCATATAGGAGTGCCCACGTTGTCGTACATATATCCATTGCGGTTGATGTCGTAGTCCTCGGGGTTGTTGCCAGCGCTGTATGTTCCCGACCACATATCACCGCCATAGCGCAACGAGAGGCTATAGTATGTTGGGGTGTGGTAGGCAACGCCTATGCGCAACCAATCCACAGGGCGCGCCGTAACACCAATCTTGAAGTTGAAGCCTGTGCCTGTGATGCGTGTTCGCTGCTCATAGTTCATATATGTGAGTTGGTAGGGCATAACTTCTCCCGAAGGCTCATTGCCAGGGGCATAGATGTAATCCTCGCCGTAGAACACCGTCTGCTTGTAGTTGAGGCTCTGAATACCGAGCGAAGCACCAACATATACTACATCTCTGAAGTTAAGACCTATGGTCAGGGCATACTCACCTAACGAGCCACGGGTCTCCACAGCGGAGTATTGGTCTATCTCTGCCAAATCTGCGTCTATACGGTCTATAAACCATCCCTCGTCATCTTTGTTTATAAGACCATTCTTATATGCGAGTGTCGTGCCCCAGTAGAATGGGTCGTTGCCAAAGGGCATAGTGCCGTCGTTGTTGGTCTTGAGACCATCGACATTTGCCAATGTGCAGAAGATGTTTGCCAGCGACTCTGTGCCTGGGTTACCCAACGATGCAAATGCGGTTGTCTGGTTGAAGTCTGCGATGCGGTTATATACAAAGCCGATGTTGACATTTGTAATCGCTCCTGTGCCCTTGTATGCCGTAGCCACACCTCCGGCACTTGCCAAGCCAAATGGCGCGCAGTGGTCGGAGTATTTCTGCTTGTGCTTAGGAGTACCTTCGAGGTAGAAACTCTTGGCATTGGCCGTAGGGCTCTTCGTGAACTGCATCATTGGCGAGATGCTCACGTCGCTCTCCACATACATACCTATACCCGCAGGGTTTAGCGATGCCGATATCATATCTGCGCCGAGGGCTGTGAAGGCATTACCCATAGCCATAGAGCGTGCTGTGCCATAGTTGTGCGAGGTGAACGACATACCATAAAGGTCATTCCATCCCACAATGTCGTTGTTGAATGTTGTACCACCGAAGTCCACGCTCTGCGCACGACTGCTGCTTATTGTCATAATGCTCAGCGCGAGCATTGCGACTATTGCGTAAATCTTTCTCATATCATCCTATATATTAATATGTAGGGAGTATGCCACAAACGTGTCACACTCCCCGAAATTTGCTATCTTCGTGAAGATGTAGTGCCTCCCGAACGGCTGCTACTGCTGCCTGATGAGTAACCTCCCGATGAGCGGCTCGATGATGTGCTGCTTGATGAGCCACGATAGCCACCACTCGATGACATCGTGCTCTGTCTGTTGCTGCTGCTACCCGATGACTGTCGGTACGAACTGCTGCTCGACGACGATGACTGTCGATAAGAACTGCTCGACGATGACGACGATGACGACTGGCGGTAGTTGTTGCTACGCTGATAGTTGCTGTTGCTGCTACCGGCAGTATTGTTGTTGCGTGTGCCGCTATTGCCGTTATACTGACCACGGTTTGTGGTGGTAGTACCCGACTGCGGACGGTAGGTATGCGATGAGTTGATACCCGTAGATGTAGCGCCACCTGTAGGACGGCTTACCGACGAGCCATTGTTGTTGCTGCGTATGCCACCGCCATAGTTCTTATTCGTGGTTGGCGATGTGTAGCGCGGTGCTGTGTTACGGCGGTCACCATTCATATTGCTATGTCCGTGGCCTCCAGGCTTATAGTCAGGCTTGTGACCTGGGTGTGGAGGCTGTGGCGGACGTGGAGGGTAGTGATGGTGATGATATCCGGGGTGGTAAGGATAGTGTCCTGGGTAGTATCCCGGATAGTATGGGTAGTAACCATATCCCCAGTGGTATGGGTTGTAGCATATGTTCCAGTTCCAGTCATACCACGAGTAGCGAGGATATCCCCACCAGGTGTAGTAGAACGGATCTACATATGTGCTCCAGCCATACATCCAGGGTGATGCGTAGATGCCATATGTGACATTCGTAGCACCCCACGAGCCAAACATCGAGGTTATGTACTTAGGCTCTACCCACACCTGGTCGCCCGACACCATTATGTTGTAGAGCGATGGGTCGTATGCCGTAGCATAGCGCATAGTGGCGTTTGTAGAGAGGTTGTAGTAACTCGATGGCAACTGATATGTAGGCGATGAGAAGCCATAGAGACGTCGTGCATAGGCGCTCTCGTAGGTGTCGGCAACTACGGAGTTGTAGGTCGTAGTGCCATTTGTCGTGCCATAATACTGCGCCTCGGCATTTGCGGCATTAGCCTCTGCAACACGTGCCTCCCATATAGCGCGACGAGCCTCCGCTTCTGCCTTCTCGGCCTCGGCCTTTGCCTTTAGTTCGTTGGCAACCTGAATACGGTTGTCGCTACGGTAGAGGTCGTTAGTGACATATGCCGATGAGTTGAACATCGCGCTACAACTGCCGAGGAGTAGCGCCACGGCAGCAACTGCTATTATATTAAGTAACCTTTTCATACTTGTTTGGTATATATGTTCGGTATGTTGTCTACTACAAATATAGTGAATTTCTGAGCATTATTACCAAAAAAATCTTCAACACGCTAAAAATCACGGTGAACGACCATTTTTAGGCAGTGAAACGACTACTTCACCTCGCGGCGATTCATCAGCGCGTGGGTGATGGTGAGTTCGTCGACATACTCCAACTCATCGCCAAAGCCTATGCCTCGTGCGATGGTCGATATCTTCACATCGGGGAATGCCTTGAGGCGGTTGAGCAGGTAGAAGAGCGTTGTCTCACCCTCCACGGATGTAGAGATGGCTATGATAACCTCCTTCACTGTGCCTGTTAGCAACTTATCTGCCAAAAGGTCTATCTTTAAGTCCGAAGGTCCTATGCCCTGCATAGGTGAGATGACACCACCCAGCACGTGATACATACCACGATACTGTCCGGTGTTCTCTATGGACATCAAATCCTGCACCTGCTCCACAACGCATATCGTAGAGTGGTCGCGCGAGGTGTCGCTGCATATAGGACATAGGGTGCTGTCCGAGAGGTTGTTGCAACTGTGGCAATATTGTATGTCGTTGCGGAACGAAGATATGCTCTTCGATAGGGAGTCCACAACCTCGGGCTCCATCTTCAGAATATGCATCGCCAGGCGCAACGCCGTGCGGCGTCCTATACCCGGCAATCGCTGCAACTCGCTGCAAACGTTATCAAGAAGTTTCGACATATATCAACGTACCTTACTTTTCACCTTTCACTTTTCAGTTTCCCCTTTTTCTCTATATTGCCTCGATGTGGGCATTGCGAATCCAGCCCATCTCGCCATCGGCAAACACCACCTCGGTCCAGTTGCTATGCTCACGCGAGATGCGCACCGTAACACCCTGTGAGGGCTGGCGGATAATCTTCGACGCACTATCGGGTGATGCGTGTACAGGCGTGGTGTCGTTGCAGACCACCACGGCGCGGTTATCCTTAAGTAGTGCGTTGCGGCTCGACAGGGCAAGCGATGTGCTGAGGAGGAATGCCACAGCGGCAACTATAGCCACGAAGAATCCTATCTTGCGCAACAGGATATTTGCCGAGAGGAGGTAGAGCATCACCACGATGAGCAGCAGTGCCAACATCACAAGCGATGTTGCGCACCAGCCGTTAGAGGTCATCGTAGAGCGCACGCCCTGCCATAGTGTGGCTATGAAACTCTGGGGTATGCTCTCGGTGTCGTTGGTGTGGTCTACGGCCAACTCGAGGTTATAGCGAGCATCTGCCATCGAGGGGTCTAACTTCAGGGCACGGTAGTAGTTGAGAATCGCCTTACCCAACTCTCCCGAGGCAAAGGGGCGAGACATAGTCTCGTCGCTCTGACCAAGTTTGAAGTAGGCATTTGCGAGGTTGTAATATACCTCTGCCGATGCCTTGTCGAGAGCCACGATGCCCTCAAAGGCCTCTACAGCCTCCTTGTAGTTACGCATCTCATAGGCCTTGATACCCTCATCCCAGTATGCCGCAGCGGTAACCGACGCATCGGCAGCGCGGAGTGTTGTGGCAAAGCCTAAGACAAGCGCCACAAACATTATTATATATCTATATAACTGTTTCATAGAGTGTTTCTTATCGTTTGATTGCATCCTCAATTTTCGACATTATATCCACCGCCGTAGCATACGCCTCGCTCATCTCGCCATCGGTAGAAGGGGAGTATTGTGCCTCCTCGGAGCGTGAGATAATCTCGCAGAACTCCTCGGCGATAGCCATCGAGACATTACGGCGGTACAACTCCTCGCGGATGCGCTCCTTGGTGAGGTTTGAGACAGGGATGTTGAACTTATCGCTTATATATCCCCACAACGCGCGGAGCAACTCCTCGTAGAAGGCGTGGCGGTTACCCTCGTTCATATATCGCTCTGCGGTGCGCAGACGCTGTATCGCCACCTTATCGGCGCGCTTCATACGTCTTGCCACAATGTTGCGGTTGTCACGGATGCGCTTGCTGAGCAACACATAGACCACCACAAATATCGCCACCATAACCACCACGATAAGCCAGTAGGTTGGCGTGAGGACAAAGAGTGACGCTGCCTTTGCAGGGAGTGTGCCGAGGTGGATATATCGTATATCGCGGTCCAACTGACGCATAGTGCTGCCGTAGCCCACATAACGCTCTACGTTAGGCGTTGCGCTTGCTGTGCCATCATCCAAGACGGTGATTGTGTATGGCTCGGTTGCGAGGGTCTCATACTCGCCCTTTGCGGGGTTGAAGAATGTGAAGCGTATAGGCTCTATGGTAAACTCACCTGCCGAGCGTGCCACAAAGGGGTATGTATATGTTATATTTCCCGAGGTATCGGTGGCGTTGACCATAATGTTATCCACAACCTTGGTGTCGTACAACTCAAATGATTCGGGGAGAGACACCTTTGGTGCGGTGATGAATTTGAGGTTTCCGCTTCCCGAGATTGTAATCTCTATCTGGTCTGCCGAGTTGCTCTCTATCTTCGCCTCGGGCATCTTGCTCGTAAGGCGGAAGTTACCTATAGCACCGTTGAACGACGCTGGTGCTCCGGCGGGGAACTCGCTGACGTGGATGGTCACGGGGTTACTCTTCACGTTACGCGAAACGTGGTATATCTGTCGTCCTCCGAAGAATGGGTTTGCGCCACGGCTATCCTGAACTACCACCTGGGCGCGTGCCGTGAGCGATGCCTCGGGGATGATGATGTCGCCGCTCTGCTGTGGCGAGAGCAGCACCTCTGTAAGTTTGTATGTCTCGTATATGCGTCCGTTATACTCCTCACGCGAGGGTGTGTTGTCGAAAGATAGTTCCTGAGACCAGAAACCATCGAACGCTGGCAACGAGAAATTCTCTATGTCGTCGATATTGGTGCGTGTGTACAGTACAAGTGATGCTCGCAACGACTCTCCCTTATACAACTCTGTGTCTGAGACCTTTAGGCGTAGGAGTATGTCGTCTTTGCCAATGCGCGACTCGGGGTTTGGGTTGTTCCCACCCTTGTTTTGCTGAGTGTTACCCTTCTCGGCGATAACCTCTATGGGTTGCGCCTTGGTGCTATATCTCTTGCCATCGACCTTTATAGATGCCGCGCCAATGGTATACTTACCCGCTGCGGTAGGCATAAGCACATAGGTGTAGGTGCAACTATAACTTGTCGACTGTTTGCCGTTGATAAACTGTATGGAGTGTCCCGTAGAGATTGAAGGACCTGCCAAGATGTCAAAACCCTCGAACGCAGGAGCCTCCAGGCTGTTTGATTCGGGCTCTTTGTCCACCGTAAACTCCACACGGAAGGGCTGCCCTAAAGCCGTAAGTGCTGGAGCATCCACCGTAAACGACACCTGTGCCCACGACGTAGCAGCCGTGGCGAGCATCACAAAAATAAGAGATAGTCTTATAAGTAGTTTCATATAAATAACACTCTTTCCGATATTTATCAAACGCTTCGGATGGCGTTTTATTGTTGTTAAACAGAATATGTGTGACACACAGCAATGCCGTGCGCCACACATATTATCTGATTATTAGTGAGCGAAATCTGCGAAGAAGTCGTTACCCTTGTCATCAACGATGATGAACGCTGGAAAGTTCTCAACGTAGATCTTACGCACTGCCTCCATACCGAGTTCCTCGAAGTCTACAACCTCCACCTTCTTGATAGAGTTCTTAGCGAGGATCGCAGCAGGACCACCAATAGAGCCGAGGTAGAAGCCACCGTTAGCCTTGCAAGCGTCAGTAACCTGCTGTGAGCGGTTACCCTTAGCAACCATAACGAGTGAGCCACCAGCCTTCTGGAAGAGGTCTACGTAAGAGTCCATACGACCTGCTGTTGTAGGACCAAATGAGCCTGAAGCCATACCTGCAGGGGTCTTAGCAGGACCTGCGTAGTATACAGGGTGATTCTTGAAATACTCTGGCATAGGCTTACCCTCGTCGAGCATCTGCTTGATGCGAGCGTGAGCGATGTCACGCGCTACAACCAACGTACCCTTGAGGTTGAGGCGAGTCTTGATAGGATACTTCGACAAAATCTCGCGTACCTTATCCATACCCTCGTCGAGGTCGATGTCTACGGCTGGAGACATTGCTGGAGCCTGTGCAGGGAGGAAACGTGCTGGATTCTTCTCCAACTGCTCGAGGAAGATACCCTCTGGGGTAATCTTAGCCTTGATGTTACGGTCTGCAGAGCAACTAACGCCGATAGCCACAGGGCAACTTGCAGCGTGACGTGGTGCGCGGATAACACGAACATCGTGAACATAGTACTTACCACCAAACTGTGCGCCGAGACCAATCTCCTGGCAAATCTTCTGTACCTTAGCCTCCCACTCCAAGTCACGGAAGCAGCGGCCACCCTCGTTACCTGATGTTGGCAACTCGTCGAGATAACCTGCAGATGCCTTCTTAACAGTAGACAAGCACATCTCGGCTGATGTACCACCGATGCAGAGTGCGAGGTGGTATGGAGGGCACGCTGATGTGCCGAGGTCGAGGATATGCTTCTTGATGAAGGCTGTCAATGACTCCTCGTTAAGGAGAGCCTTGGTCTGCTGATAGAGGAATGTCTTGTTTGCCGAGCCACCACCCTTGGTGATAAACAAGAACTCATACTCCATACCTGGGTGACCACCATAGATGTCGATCTGTGCTGGGAGGTTAGTTGCTGAGTTCTTCTCCTCGGTCATTGTGAAAGGAACAACCTGTGAGTAACGCAAGTTACGCTCCTTGTATGTCTCGTACACACCGCGTGAGATGCACTCTGCATCGTTAGCGCCGGTGTATACATCCTCGCCCTTGTGGCCAATGCAGATAGCAGTACCAGTATCCTGGCAAGTTGGCAACTCGCCCTCTGCTGCTACGCACTGGTTCATAAGCATAGTATATGCCACGAACTTATCGTTGTCGGTAGCCTCTGGATCCTCGAGGATGTTAGCCAACTTCTGGAGGTGTGAAGCGCGCAAGTAGAACGATACGTCTGCGTATGCCTCCTTTGCCAAAAGTTCAAGACCCTTAGGGTCTACCTTCAAAATCTTACGGCCGTCGCACTCGACAACCTTTACATAATCCTTCGTAAGAAGGCGGTACTCCGTCTTATCCTCCTGGATAGGGAACGGCTCCTGGTAGATAAACTCTGCCATAATTTTGCGAATTATGAATGATTATTTAGTTGTTATTGGTTTCTACTACAGTTAGTTTTACGCGCTCTATGTTCTCGATGTCGATATCCTCACGCTCCGAGCCACCCATAATATGTAGTGTCACCTCTGGGGTTTCAGCCTCCACAGTCTCAACCTCCGCAGGGGTATTCAGGCTCTTGATGAAGGATGCGATGCCGAATACAAACACCACGCTCACCAACACCGGACATACATAGCGCAACAAGAAACGGATAGCAGGGTAGGTGGCCTTATCCACACCGCCCTCGGCAGTCAACTCTGCCTTCATATCCTGTTTCTTCCACACCCAGCCTACGAATACCGCAGTCAGGATACCCAAGAGTGGCAACATCACGATGGCTGTGAAGTTATCGAGAAGTGCGAAGAAGTTCATACCCGCAACAGTATACTCGCTCCAGTCACCCAGCGACAACGACGCTGCGGTAGCGAGGATGAGTGCGAAGAGTGTTACGAGGCGTGCGCCGTGCTTACGCGACATACCGCGCTTCTCAACGAAGTATGATGTTACGGCCTCGTGCATAGAGATTGTCGATGACAGCGCCGCAAGACCCAGCAACAAGAAGAACAGTGCTGCCCACAAATTGCCGAAAGGCATTGCCGAGAAGACCTTAGGCATCGCCACGAATGCCAACTGCATACCGCTCTCATTCTCAACACCTGCCGAGAAGATAATCACCGCAGCCATAAGCGCCACGAGGGTGTCGAGCGATACTACGCTGATAGCAGTGCCGGCAATCTTGGTACCATCCTTGAAGTATGAGCCATAGATGAGCATAGCACCCATACCAATAGAGAGGGTGAAGAATGCCTGACCCATAGCGTCGAGGAATGTCTTGCCCGTAACCTTCGAGAAATCAGGGGTAAAGACATTCACCAAAGCCTCACGACCCTCGGGCAACCACAATGAGTATACCGCAAGTGCAACAAGGATTGCAAACAACAGTGGCATCATAATTTTCGATGCCTTCTCGATACCACCCTGCACACCGCCTGTGATGATGGCGTGGTTAGCGATGATGAAGAGATAGGTGTAGATAAGTGGCTTCCACGTTGCTGTGGTGAAGTCGGTGAAGAATGCTCCGAAGTCACCGCCAATGCTATTTGCTGCCGAGGCGATGGTGTAGTTGAGAGTCCATCCCGAAATCACAAAGTAGTAGCCCATAATGAGCGTAACCGAGATAAGACCCATAGCACCAAGCCATCCCCAGCCCTTCTTGATAGTTGCGAAGGCGTCGATAGGGTTTTTCTTGGTGTTGTGACCTACCGAAAACTCCGCGATGAGGAGCGGAAGACCGAGGAAGAGGATACATACCAAGTAGATAAGGATGAACGCACCGCCACCATTTTCGGAGGTGATGTATGGGAATCGCCAGATATTGCCAAGGCCGATTGCCGAGCCTGCAGCAGCGAGGATAGCGGCAACCTTACCGCCAAAACCTCCGCGTTTTTCTGTATTAGCCATAAAGTTTTAGGTTTATGCTACATTAGCCTATGAGTGTTACACTTACCTTGTCGATTTTTCCGCCCAGCGGAGGTGCTATCTTCGCCACAGTGCACTCCACCTCCACAATCTGTGGAAACTCTTCGCGGATGGCATCTATGATGTTCGATGCCGCAGCCTCTATGGTGCGCTGCGTGCGCTGCATAGTGCGCTCCACAATTGCGAATACGGTGAGGTAGTTCACCGCTTGGGTGACGTCGTCCGTCTTGGGGAGGTCACCCAGAGGTGTGCGTATTGCGAGATCTACGCGAAAGCGGTTACCCACCTGCTGCTCAAGGTCATAGCAGCCGTGGAACGCACGAACGTAGATGCCGTCAAGGCGTATGGTGTATAACTTTTCCACGTTACTCTACGGTGATGAGGTAGTAATTCTTCTTACCCTTCTGCACAAGGAGGTACTTGCCAGCGATTAGGTCACCCTCTGCCACAGCGCGCTGTGCATCCATAACCTTCTCCTTGTTGAGTTGTACGCCACCACCCTGTACCATCTTGCGGCACTCGCCCTTTGATGGGAACACCTTGCAGACATCGGCTACGATATCCACGAATGGCTTCTCGAGGTCGGCGCGAGAGATTGTGTACTGTGGCACACCCTCAAATACCTGCAAGAGTGTAGCCTCGTCCAACGAGCGCAACGCCTCAGAGGTAGCATTACCGAAGAGGATGTTTGTAGCAGCCTTGGCCTTCTCCAACTCCTCGGCAGAGTGAATCATAGTGGTAATCTCCTCGGCAAGACGCTTCTGCAATGCGCGGAGGTGTGGTGCCTCCTCGTGCTCCTTAATAAGGGTCTCGATAGTCTCGCGGTCGAGGAGTGTGAAGATCTTGATATAGCGCTTAGCATCCTCGTCGCTGACGTTCAACCAGAACTGGTAGAACTTATATGGTGAGGTGTAGCGTGGGTCGAGCCAGATGTTACCGCTCTCGGTCTTACCAAACTTCGTACCGTCGGCCTTGGTGATAAGAGGGCAGGTGATGGCAAATGCCTCAGCCTCGCTGCCGAGTTTGCGGCGGATAAGTTCTGTGCCTGTGGTGATGTTACCCCACTGATCTGCGCCACCCAACTGAAGTTTGCAACCATACTCCTGGTAGAGGTGCAAGAAGTCGTAGCCCTGCAACAACTGGTATGTAAACTCGGTGAATGACATACCGTCACC
>JAFOCZ010000049.1 GCA_017380955.1 Alistipes sp. | reverse complement strand
TCTTGATGGCTTCGGCGAGGATGTTGAGCATACGCTGGCGGACAAAGTCGCGGCGTACGACAAAGGCTACCTCGCGGCCAGGCACAGGGTTATGCAACTCACGAACGTGGGCGCGTTCCTCGGTGCTCATAAGCGACAACTGTAACTCGGGGACTATGGTATAGCCGCCATTCTCGTCGACGATGCGCATAAGGGTCTCGATACTGCCCGCCGCATATATCGACACCGACGATATATCACGCACGCAGAAGGGGAATTGCTCGACATTAGGGCAATAACTCTCGCCAAGTACCCATATCTCATCGGCACGCAGGTGCTGGGTGTCTACCCTATCCTCGGCATAAAGCGCCGATGTGGGCGATACGTATGCCACATAACGCTCACGGAAGATGGGTATCTCGAGGAGGTTATCCTCCGAAACAGGCATAGCCAGTATTGCGACATCCAGTTCCGCACGTTGCAACTTCGCCTTTAGGGTCTCCACGCGCGCCTCCTCGACGTGAAGCACCACATCGGGGTGATTCTTCTGCATATAACTGAAGAGGCGAGGAAGGATGAATGGCGCGATGGTAGATGCCACACCAAGAGATATATTACCCACGCTGAGGTCCTTATGTGTAGAGACAAGTTCCTCCATCTGCGAGGCGTTGAAGAGCACCACACGTGCCTGGGCGATAATCTCACGACCCAATGCCGTAGGCTCTATGGGGTGGCACGAGCGGTCGAAAATCATAACATCTAACTCGGCCTCGAGTTTCTGAATAAGCGACGACAGCGTCGACTGCGTAACGCCACAAGACTCTGCAGCACGCACAAAATGACGCTGCTCATCAACGGCTACGATATACTCTAATTGTTGAAGTGTCATAGTATATAGATTTTATCAATACAAAGATAGGAATTATCTGTTTGATTAAATCATTTTCTTGCACTATTTTTGCACCAGAAAAGATAAAAAATGGTATAACCGACAAAAAACTGAATATTATGACAACAAAATTCTATAAATGCGAGACTTGTGGTAATGTAATTGTTAAACTTGTAGACTCGAAAGTTCCCGTTATGTGCTGCGGTAAGAAGATGGAGGAGTTGGTGCCAAACACCGTAGATGCGAGTGGCGAGAAGCACGTTCCTGTGGTTACGATGCTCGATGGCGGACGTATCAAGGTTGACGTGGGCAGCGTCGCTCATCCTATGGAGGCCGAGCACCACATCGCGTTCATCTATGTGGAGATGGAGAATGGCGGCATCAAGGTGGACCTGAAGGACAAACCCGAGGCAATCATCTATGTGGGTGAGGAGAAGCCCGTGGCGGTATACGAATACTGCAACCTTCACGGTTTGTGGAAGACGGAACTATAGTAGAGTCACACACTCTATATGCGCTATCGCGGGCCTCGGCTCGCGATAGTTGTTTATGGTGGGGGTATGGTGTCGCCAGAAGGGCGATTTTTGGGGATTATGGGGAGAGATGGGTGTTGATAGGGATAGTACAAATAGTACAGCCCGAGGTACGAGGTTATTTGGGATTAGAAGGTGGTAGATACAACGCTCGACGAAGAAAGCCACCGATGTTTCAGGGTTAAAATTTCTTGTCAGAATGGGTTAGGCTTGGTCTATCGCAAAAGAAGATCCCCTCGGGATAGTACATAAGTACAGCCCGAGGGGTCTTACTTTTGGGATGGGCCGAGAATGACCCATTATCACAAGAAATTATGCCTCGAGTGCAAAACGCTTGTAAGCAACCACAGTCGCCTCCTTGTCTGCACGCTGGAGGAACTCGCGGATAGACTCCTTCTCGCCTACTACAGCCTGGTTGAGAAGTGTGTTCTCCTCGAAGAACTTACGCATCTTACCCTCAGCAATCTTCTCGAGGATTGCGTCTGGCTTGTTAGCGTTCTTAGGATCCTGCTTCATCATCTCCATCTGGATAGCCTTCTCCTTCTCTACGATCTCTGCTGGGCAGTCGTTCTCGTCGATTGAGATTGGAGCCATAGCAGTTGCCTGCATAGCGATCTTCTTAGCAACCTCCTCGTCAACTGGCTTGTTGAAACCAAGAATAGAACCGAGTTTCTTATTGAAGTGAACGTAAGAAACGCAGTATGGAGCCTCGATACGAGCGTAGTATGCAATCTCAACCTTCTCGCCTGTCTGACCAGACTTCTCAGTTACCATCTCCTCTACTGTGTGACCCTCAGCGTTCTTAACACCCATAAGAGCGTCGCGGTCTGCTGCGTCAGCAGCAACAGCAACCTCCAACATAGCGGTAGCAGAAGCACCGAACTCTACGTTCTGAGCAACGAAGTCAGTCTCGCAAGCAAGGCAAAGGATGTATGCCTTCTGGTCAACGATCTTAGTTACTACAACACCCTCAGTTGCTGTACGCTCAGAGCGCTTTGCAACAACGAGCTTACCCTTCTCACGGATGATATCCTTAGCACGCTCGAAATCGCCCTCTGCCTCCTGGAGTGCCTTCTTGCAATCCATCATACCAGCACCGGTCATCTTACGGAGCTTCATTACATCAGCTGCTTTGATTTCCATATCTGTAAATATTTTTATTCGTTAATAATCTTTTTTAAAAAACTATGGCGAGCGGGCCTTCGCCTACCCGCCATAGTGTATATGCCTTATGGCAACGAGAATTACTCCTCCTTAGCCTCAGTAGCTGCTATAACCTCAGCAACAGTAGCCTCCTCAGCATCTACAGTAGCCTTTACAGACTTCTTGATGCGTGGCTTAGAGGTCTTTGCGCCCTCCTGTGCCTCAGCCTCCTGAGCCTCCTTCTCCTTCTCGAGTTTACGCTCCTCAGCACCCTCAGCGATAGCACCGCATACTACATCAAGGATAGTAGCGATAGACTTCTGAGCATCGTCATTTGCAGGGATTAC
>JAFOCZ010000048.1 GCA_017380955.1 Alistipes sp. | reverse complement strand
CACCTGGGGAACGGAGTCGCTCCCTGACCTCCTCGAGGGCAAAGCACAGGGTCACGGCCTCGGATTGTATACCTATCCCGCAGCGTGGGGTTATGGCTCTACGTGGGAGAATAACTCCTATTGGGATTTTACCGACGGAAATAACCTTCACGACGGAATCAATTGGATGCGTGATTTGTTGTGATAAGGGGCTATCTTCGACGCTTTGCTTGTCTGAAAAAATGCTCATTTACATCAAGTAAACTCCGCTTTTTCAGTCTGCGACAAATCGCCAAATCTAACCCCTTCTGACAACAAATCGGGAGGACGGGGTGAAAAAATATATGGAAAAACAAACTAATACACAAACAATATGAGACTTACATCAATTTTTAAGGTTGTTGCCGTGGCAGCGCTGTCATTCGTGGCGGTCTCTTGTGCAACAAACGAGGCTAAGTTCGCACTTGGCGACAATGCCCCTGTAGTGCCTATGGGCATTGCGAAGGGCGAGACTACACACTACCTTACTGACTACTATCCTCAGTGGGTGGGTGCTGAGAACATCACAACCGCTGACGAGCGTTTGACACTCGAAAATCTCTCTGGCGACTGGTCGGAGTTCGCGGTAAAGACCGATGCCGAGACTTTGGTATCTACCATCGAGGTATACCACGACGGCAAGCCTCTCTCTATCGTAGTACTTGGTGGCAAGCGCGATACCGAGGGTAGTTATATGTCAACTATGTGGGAAACTGAGGGTCGTATAGGTGTCTTTGCAAACAAGAGTGTTAAGGGCGCTGTTGCAGTATGGCAGAACAACGTGATTGAGGATGTTTTGGTAGATGGTGCGCTTATCTCTGTTGCCATCCCTGCCGAGGCTAAGAATTTCGACCGCTCTGTTGTACGTATCTTCGCAGCGTCGGAGACTGGTCGTTTCAACGATGTCCTCGTTCCTTTGCAGCGTGGCGTGGTGGTTACCAATGCCGATGATATCCGTCGCACCGACCACCAGTCACAGATTTTGTACTCGTTGATGATTGACCGTTTCAACAATGGTAACACCGCTAACGACTGGAAGATTAACTCTCCAGAGGTGTTGGATAAGGTTGACTACCAGGGTGGTGACCTTGCGGGTATCACAGCGAAAATCAACGATGGCTTCTTCCAGGATTTGGGTATTACAACAATCTGGATTTCGCCTATCACACAGAATCCTTACGATGCGTGGGGTCAGAATGTAAATCCTGACACTAAGTTCTCGGGTTATCACGGCTACTGGCCTATCTACAGCACCGTTGTAGACAAGCGTTTCGGTACTGAGGATGAGTTGCGCGAGATGCTCTCTACGGCTCACGGCAGCAATATGAACGTTATCCTCGACTACGTTGCTAACCACCTCCATATCAACTCTCCTGTGCTTCAGGAGCATCCAGATTGGACCACAAACCTCATCTTGCCTGATGGTCGCGAGAATATCGCTTTGTGGGATGAGCAGCGTCTCACAACCTGGTTTGACAAGCATATCCCAACTCTCGACCTCGAGCGTGAGGAGGTGTGTGAACCTATGACCGACTCGGCATTGCACTGGGTTAAGAACTTCGAGTTCGACGGCTATCGTCACGATGCGTGCAAGCATATTCCTTTGAACTACTGGCGTATGCTCACCCACAAGATGAAGTCGGCGATGCCTGAGCGTAATATGTGGCAGATTGGCGAGACTTATGGCTCTGTAGAACTCATCGGCTCGTATGTTAAGAGCGGTATGATTGACTCGCAGTTCGACTTCAACCTCTACCACAACTCACGCGATGTTATCGTCGATGATGGTCGCTCTATGCGTCTTATCGCCGCTACCGTAGAGGAGTCGGAGGCTGCGTATGGCTCACACCACACTATGGGTAACATCACCGGTAACCACGACAAGCCACGTTTCATCTCGTTGGCTGGTGGCGATATGCCTTTGTGGGGTATCGACGACAAGGCTGAGGGCTGGCACCGCGAGGTTGTAGTAGGTGATATGGATAAGGGTCACGCAGGTTTGCAGTTGTTGAAGGCTATCATCACCACAGTTCCTGGTGTGCCTTGTATCTACCAGGGTGATGAGTATGGTGTTCCAGGTGCTAACGACCCTGACAACCGCGATATGATGACCTTCGAGGGTTACAACGACTACCAGATGAAGGAGTACGCACAGACTCAGGCGTTGTTGAAGTACCGTCGCTCGTCTATGCCTTTGATGTATGGCGACTTCCGCACGTTGTATGTAGATGACGAGGCGTGGGTGTTCTTGCGTCACTATATGGGTGAGTGGGCAGTTGTTGCTATGAACGTTCGTGGCACGGAGAAGCGTATCGAGGTTGTAATGCCTGAGATCGTGGAGTGCGAGGATGTTAAGGTTGCCATCGCTACCGAGGGTGCTAACGTGGAGATGATAGAGCGTGGCTCAATGGTGGTGACGCTCCCAGCATACGGTTATGTAATTGCTAACAAATAATCAAAATAGAGTTAATATGAAGAAGTTTTTATTGTTCGTCGCTGCTATCGCGACATTCGTAGGCTGCTGTGACTGCAAGAAGCAGGAGGTGCAGCGTGAGTTCAACAAGTTCAACTCTGTAGTCTATGAGTTGAATATCCGTCAGGCTACTGAGGAGGGTACTTTTGCTGCTGCAGAGAAGTATCTCCCAGAGTTGAAGGATATGGGTGTGGATATCGTATGGCTTATGCCTGTGAGCCCTATCGGCGTTGATGGCCGTAAGGGTACTCTCGGCTCATACTACTCTATCATCGACAACAAGGCTATCAACCCTGAGTTCGGTACTATGGAGGATTTCGACCGCTTCCTTGCTACTGCTCACGACCTCGGCTTGAAGGTTATCATCGACTGGGTGGCAAACCACACATCTCGCGATGCTAACTGGTGGAACGAGGGTAAGAAGGATTGGTATGTTATGGACGAGGCTACAGGTCTTCCTATCGTGGAGTACGACTGGACAGATATCGCAAAACTCAACTACGAGAATGTAGAGATGCGTGTTGCGATGCTCGACGCTCTCAAGTTCTGGATTGAGAAGGGCGTAGATGGCTACCGTTGCGACGTTGCTATGAACGTTCCTAGTGACTTCTGGGCTAACGCTTGGAAGGAGATTCGCAAGATTAACCCTGACGTATACCTCTTGGCTGAGGGCGAGGAGCAGTGGTTGCACAGGAGCGGCTTCGAGGCTACCTATGCTTGGGAGTTGCACCACATCTTCAATGCTATGGCAAAGGGTGGCAGCGAGACTAAGAATGTTGCTGGCGATGGCACTATCAAGACCGATGCTAAGACCGTTAAGGATTTGAAGGAGTATTTGGTACGCGACGATGAGAAGTACCCAGCACCTGCTATGCGTCTTATGTTTACATCAAACCACGACGAGAACTCTTGGGCAGGTACCGAGATGGAGCGTATGGGTGATGCTCACAAGACCTTCGCAGCCCTCACTTTCGTACTTCCAAAGTCTCAGCCTCTCATCTACACAGGTCAGGAGATTGGTCTCAACCGCCGTTTGGCATTCTTCGAGAAGGACTCTGTGAAGGAGTTGGTAGACTTGGAGTATGGCAAGGAGTATCGTGAGTTCTACAAGAATCTCTGTGCATTCCGCCACGACAACTCAGCATTGGCTGCTGGTAAGGTTGTAGCGCCTATCAACATCATCGAGGAGGCTCCAGAGGCTGTTCTTGCCTTCACACGCGAGAATGCCGAGAACACCGTATTCTGTGTGTTCAACTTCTCGGCTGAGGCTCAGACATTCGTAGTTGCTGAGGCTAACGCTGGTGACTACCGTTGCGCTTGTGGTAAGGAGATGTCGTTGGTTGCTGGCCAGACTATCGAGTTGGCACCTTGGCAGTTCTACCTTTTGGCGAAGTAAATCTAATTGTTATACAACATCTGGTGGGGTAGCCCCTGCCAGATGTTTTTTATATCTATTTCTATGTATATGAATCCCGAGTGGAGTTTCTCTGCGGTGCTTTATGAGATGAACGTCAGGCAGTTGACTGCCGAGGGTACGTTCCGCGCTGCCATAGAGCGACTCCCTTTTCTACGCTCCATAGGTGTCGATGCCATATGGCTGATGCCCATCTATCCCATCGGTGAGGATGGTCGCAAAGGCTCGTTGGGATCGTACTATTCTATTAAAGACTACACTGCCGTAAACCCTGAGTTTGGCACTGATGATGACTTCCGCGCCTTTGTTGTTGCGGCACACGCTATGGGTATGCGTGTGTTGTTGGACTGGGTGGCAAACCACACAGCACGCGATGCACGATGGATCGCGGAGCGCCCTGCAGATTGGTATGAGCGCGACGAGCAGGGTGTTGCTAAGGTGCCCTGGGACTGGACAGATACCGCAAAACTAAACTATGCAAACCACGATGTGTGGCGCGGACAGATAGATGCTATGCGTTATTGGGTCGAGAACTTCGATGTGGATGGCTTCCGTTGCGATATGGCGATGTTGGTGCCTATAGAGTTCTGGCAGGAGGCTTCCGAGGAGTTGCATCGCATCAAGAGCGACATCTTTATGTTGGCCGAGGCCGAGGAGGATAACCTCTTCGACAATGCGTTTAATATGAGTTATCAGTGGAATGTCCACCATATTATGGTCGACATCGCCAAGGGTGCTCGCCGTGTGTGGGATTTGCGCAATGCCATACACTCGGAGCGCGCACGATATCCTCTCGAGGCTATGCGTATGAGTTTCACATCCAACCACGACGAAAACTCGTGGAGTGGCTCGGAGCAGTCACGCTTTGGTGCTGCGCTGGAGGTTATGACGGCTATGACGTTCCTTATGCCATCGACAATGCCTCTTATCTACACAGGTCAGGAGGTTGGTTATGACCACTCATTCGAGTTCTTCGAGCGTGACGCTATCCCCGAGGAGAAGTACCGTGAGGGTTACGCCACGAGACTATATCGCAGCCTTGCAGCGCTCAAACATAGCGAGCCTGCGTTGTGTGCTGGAGAGCGTGGTGGCGAGATGATAGAGATTGAGAATAATGCCAAGGATTGTATGATGACCTTTGTGCGTGAGGTGGAGGGTAGCCGTGTGGTGGCTATGATGAATCTTTCGCCATACACCATCCACGCCGACTTCCGCACAGGTATCTACGCTGGAAAGTATAAGGATGCCATCACGGGCGAGCGTGTGGTGCTTGATGACCACGTAGAGCGCGACATAGAGCCTTGGGGATATAAGATTCTTGTGAAATAGGATAAAGAGGAGAAATATGAGAAGATTATTTAGTGTTGTTATGCTTTTGGCTGTTGCTATGTCGGCAACGGCTGCAAAGCCTAAGTTCGAGATAAAGCACGTAGAGCCATTGTCGTGGTGGGTGGGTATGACCACACCGCTGCAGATTATGGTAAATGGCGAGGGTGTGTCTGCTTACGACGTAACTATCTTGCCCGAGAAGCAGGGTGTGGAGGTTACGAAGGTGCATAAGGCCGATAGCCCTAACTATATCTTTGTGGATGTTGCTATTGCCAAGGATGCCAAGGCAGATGTCTATAGACTCTGCTTCAGCGATGGCAAGCGTAAGTATGAGTATGAGTATGTCATCGCAGAGCGCAGGGCAGACTCTAAGTACCGCGAGAGTTTCACAAATGCCGACCTTGTATACCTCATTATGCCAGACCGCTTTGCTAATGGTAACCCCGAGAATGACTTTACGGATGACACTGCGGAGAAGGCGCAGCGCTCACATCCAGGACGTCGTCACGGTGGTGACCTCGAGGGTATGATGGCGCATTTGGACTATATCGCAGACCTCGGTGCTACGGCAATATGGTCTACACCGCTGTTGCTCGACAATGAGAATGGTGCGTCGTATCACGGCTATTCGTGCAGCGACTACTATCTCATAGACCCACGCTTCGGCAGCAACGAGTTGTTTAAGGAGTATGTCGAGGAGTGCCACAAGCGCGACTTGAAGGTTATTATGGATATCGTGCCAAACCACAGTTCTACGACACATTGGTGGTATGCTGACCAGCCTTTTGCCGACTGGACACACCAGTGGGATAAGTATACGCAGTCTAACTGGACATTCTCTACGAATATGGACTTCAACGCCTCGAAGTCGGACTTGTATCAGATGGAGAGCGGATGGTTTGACCGCTCTATGGCGGATATGAATCTCGACAACCCATATCTCCTCCACTACTTCAAGCAGTGGGCAGTATGGTGGGTGGAGTATGCGGATTTGGATGGTTTCCGTGTAGATACCTACCCATATAACGAGAAGGGTCCTATGAGCGAGTGGTGTAAGGCTGTTATGGCGGAGTATCCGAACTTCAACATCGTTGGTGAGGTGTGGACATCGTCAATACCTCAGTTGGCATACTGGCAGGGTGATAACGCCAATAAGGATGGCTTTAACTCAAATCTGAAGTCTATTATGGACTTCCCGCTCCACGATGCTATGCGTGCTGCTATGACCGAGGCAGGCTCGAATGTTGCGTGGGGTCAGGGTATGACTCGCGTCTACGATGTGCTATCGCACGACTTCGTATACCACGACCTTAGCAATATGATGATTATGGCTGCAAACCACGATACAGACCGTATTGGCGATGTGTGCGAGGGTGATAGCCGTAAGATGAAGATTGTGCATACGCTGCTTGCCACACTTCGTGGTATGCCACAGATTCTCTATGGCGACGAACTTATGTTCCGCTCTACAGATCGCTCTAAGGGTCATCCTACGCTTCGTGTGGACTTCCCTGGTGGTTGGGATGGTGATGCGCAGAATCTCTTCGATAAGGCACAGCATAGCGGCGCACAGAAGGATGTCTACGACTATACACGCGCCATTATGAATTGGCGTAAGACAAAGGATGTAATCCACAGCGGCAAGACTATGCACTTCATTGACCGTGATAACACCTACGCCTATTTCCGCTACGATGATAACGATGTGGTGTTCGTATATATCAACAACACCGATTCGGTGTGTGAGATTCCGTGGGCACGTTATGCTGAGATTGCAGAGGGTCTTACCGAGGGTCGTGATGTCATCACCGGGGAGATTGTGACGATGACGGGCGCAAAGGTTGCTCCAATGTCGGCCCTTGTGGTGGAGTTCCAGCGATAGAGAGCGACGTAAACCGAAAAGGAGTAGCGAAGAAATTCGCTACTTTTTTTGTTGGTGTAGATATTATTTGTTATATTTGTGCTATACGAACTAAAAACTTGTTGAGGATATGAAGAGAATTATTATGATTTTAGCCGCAGTGATGTGTGTTGTTGTGGCATCGGCTCAGGATCCTGTAAAGACTTTGGCCGATGCACAGATAGAGTATGACCGCGCTGTAAATGCCCGTAAGGCTGCTATGGCTCAGGCTCGCGCAGAGGAGAATCGTATCACCGACGCAGCGAAGGATCGTGTGGAGAATGCAAAGCGCGAGTTCGAGGCTGTTAAGGAGAGTTATAAGTTGGCTGTCGATGAGCAGAAGCGCATACTGAAGGAGGCTCGAGCAAAGTATGATGATGGTGCAGCGGTATACAAGCAGCATCAGAAACAGTCTAAGCAGGAGATTGCCGCAGCCAAGGCCAACACCAAGTCTGTGGAGGCTAAGTATAAGGGTGCTGAGGCACAGGCCAAGGCCGAGATAGCACGCCTAAAGGCCGAGGCGCATTCGGCAGAGAAGAAGTAGTATAGGTGTATATACTATAGTAAAAGGGGTAACTCAGTAGGATAGTCCTTTTTCAGCGGTGAATAACATTTCACCGCTGAAATTATTTATATTCAAAACATTAGGCAGTTGTGCTGTGAAACGATATTGCTCACAAAAACCGCTAAAACTCCAATCTTACTCTTCTCATGTAGTCTTCTATGTAGTCTAAATTAAGTGTACATAGTTAGACCTATTATTTAATCACTTTTCGCGGATGCGCGGGAGGTGATTTTTCTATTCTATCCTACAAAGGCCACAAAAGAGTGTTATTATTCGTGCGATTTTACTAATTTTGTAGTTGGATTGAGGCAACTCTATCCAAGACATTTGAAAAAGAAGAAGCGTTATGCTTATCTCGAAGTCGGGAACGTAGGAAATTCAAGACTATTCAGAGAGAAAAAGCGTAATGATTTCTCACGCTATAGTGTGGGCTGCTATTACCATATTCTCTGAATAAAGGTTATTCCTACGACCTCCGACTTAGAAGATGGCATTGCAGTGCCACGATTCTTCGTTGGTTGGATTGCGAAAAATATCGGCTTATTGGTCAAAATATCAGATGATTAATTGTTAAATAATAAATACTATAGATTTATGAGGAAGAATGTTGTCGTAACACTTATTCTGTTGCTAACAATAGGTGTATGTGAGATCTCAGCTCAAAGCTTTCTTGAACGACTTGGCAAAGCTGTAGGGACAGAAAT
>JAFOCZ010000047.1 GCA_017380955.1 Alistipes sp. | reverse complement strand
GTCAAAGGTCAAAAGAAATTTATCGAACCTTACATCTACCACTAATGAAGTAATTGCAACTTGTTGTGAATTAGGTAGTTTGTGGCGTGATTCAGAGTTGGAATTGAGTCAGAGAATCCAAAATTTGCTCTTTCCGTGCGGTGTTTTGTGGGACAAGGAAATCGGCAATTATCGAACCATAAACGAGAACTATGCCCTCAGTATAATTCACAGTATATCAGAAGGTTATAAAAATAAAAAAGAGGTCAGAAGTGAATTTCTGACCTCAAAAAAAACCTTGTGCGGATAAAGGGACTCGAACCCCCACGCCTCTCGGCATCAGATCCTAAGTCTGACGTGGCTACCAATTACACCATATCCGCAGGATCTCATCAATGAAGTATATAATACCGATATATCTTCGCGCTATTGACGGTGCAAAGGTAGCAACTTTTTGTAATATAACAACACTATTTGCAATTTTATTATAATTTTTTCGTATTTTTGTATCTTGAACATTGTGCTCCATTATATTTTTGGAGTCGTGATTATGGTGTTATAGCATTTAACGAGATACTTTATGCCCAAGATAATAACCCTTCAGTTATCGCCTAAGCAGGCTGCAGACGAGAAATTCTACTTGGCACGTGCCGCCGAGCGTATGGGAATACGTCAGAGCGATATCGCCCTTGCGCGTGTCGTGAAGCGATCTATAGATGCGCGTCAGCGTATGGCGAAGGTAAATCTCTCGCTCGAGATTTACGTAGACCAGGAGCCACAGCCCGCGCCGTTGCACTTCGACTACCCCTCGGTGGAGAATGGTACAGAGGTTATTGTCGTAGGCTCAGGCCCTGCGGGATTGTTCACGTCGTTGCGCCTCATAGAGTTGGGTTTCAAGCCTATACTCCTTGAGCGTGGTAAGTCGGTGTTGTCACGAAAGTACGACATCGCGCAGATTAACCGTGGCGGCGAGATTAACCCTGACTCCAACTATGCCTTTGGCGAGGGTGGTGCAGGAACATTCTCGGATGGTAAACTCTTCACACGCAGCAAGAAGCGTGGCGACTACAACAAGGCGTTGCAGACCCTTGTATGGCACGGCGCTAACCCCGAGATTCTCTATGAGGCACATCCTCATATCGGCACTGATAAGTTGCCTCGTATCATATCGAACATCTGTCGCACCATCACCGAGAGCGGTGGTAAGGTGTTGTTCGAGAATAAGGTGTCGGGTTTTGTGCTGAAGAATGGTCGTATCACAGGAGTGCGTGTTGGTGGTAATGTCATCGAGGGTGCTGCTGTGGTGTTGGCCACAGGACACTCGGCACGCGATATATATGAGATGTTGTATGAGTCGGGTATCGCCATCGAGGCAAAGCCCTTTGCTATGGGTGTGCGCATAGAGCATCCTCAGCGCCTTATCGACAGCATCCAGTATCACCGTGCGGAGCGTGGTGAGTGGCTTCCTGCCGCAAGTTATTCGCTTGTTAGCCAGGAGGCTGGACGTGGTGTATACTCCTTCTGTATGTGTCCAGGAGGCTTCATCGTGCCGGCTATGACCGACAATAGCCAGTCGGTGGTTAATGGTATGTCGCCCAGCGGTCGTAACTCTGCATTTGCCAATTCGGGCCTTGTCACCGAGGTGCGTCTTGAGGATTTCGCACATCTCAGGGAGCAGTGGGGTGAGTTGGCAGGCTTGCGCTATCAGCAGATGTTCGAGGAGTTGGCACGCCAGCATAGTGGCGAGCGTCAGGTAGCCCCTGCGCAGCGTGTCTCGGACTTCGTGGCAGGTCGTGCGTCGCGCTCCTTGCCTCGCACATCCTATATCCCAGGTTTGACAGCCTCACGCCTCGACCAGTGGATGCCCGAGGTTATTGGCGCACGTCTGCGTAGCGGTATCGCCACCTTTGGCAAGAAGATGAAGGGCTTTGTGTCGGATGAGGCTATTGTGGTGGGTGTGGAGTCACGAACATCTACGCCTGTGCGTATTCCTCGCGACCCCGAGACCCTTATGCACACCCAGGTTGCGGGATTGTTCCCTGCGGGTGAGGGTGCTGGCTATGCCGGAGGTATCGTCTCTGCAGCATTGGATGGCGAGCGTGTGGCAGATGCTGTAGCACGCTTCTGCAAAGCACATAACTTCTAATAAATAAGAGTGTTAGGGTGTCTCACGCTGTTATCATCGCCACTATAGGCCTGTATATCGCCCTGCTGTTTGTTGTGGCGTGGGCATCGTCACGTGGTGGGGCGCGTGATGCCTTCTTCACGGGTGGTCGCAACACTCCGCGTGTTGTGGCTGCTGTGGCTATGGTTGGCGCTGCAATGTCGGGTGTCACCTACATCTCTGTTCCGGGCAGTGTCGCTGCGGATGGCTTCTCCTATCTGCAGACCACCCTCGGCTTCTTCTTCGGCTATGTCATAATCTCCTATCTTCTCATACCGCTATACTATCGTTTGGGTGTGGTGTCGTTATACGAATACCTCGACCGCCGGTTTGGGGTCTCTGCACACCGCACAGGAGCGTGGTTTTTCTTCGTGGCGAAGATTCTGTCGGCATCGCTACGCGCATATATCATCTGCGTGGTGCTTCAGAAGTTGTTGTACGACCACTACGATATCCCCTTTGCTGCGAATGCCTTTGTTATGATGGCTATGGTGTGGCTCTACACACGCCGTGGTGGTGTCCGCTCGGTGGTGTGGGTCGAGATGCTCAAGAGTATCATTATGCTGGCGAGCATCGTGGTGGCTATCGTCGCTATCGTTGACGCATTGGGCATAGGTCTTGGCGATGCTCTTAGCGCTATTGCCCAAAGTGATTACTCCGATACTCTATTCTTTGACGACCCTCTCGACAGGCGCTACTTCTGGAAGCAGTTCATAGCCGGCATATTCCTCGTTGTGGCTATGACAGGATTGGACCAGGATATGATGCAGACCATATTGTCGTGCCGCAATAGACGTGATGCTCAGCGTAGTATGATATCCTCTATCCTTATTCAGGCTGTTGTCATTGCGTTGTTCTTGTGCCTCGGAGCGCTGCTCTATATCTTTGCCGACTCGTGCGGTATCGCTGTCACGCAGGGTGATACGCTCTTTGGCTATGTCGCTACGGAGTGCGGTCTTCCAGTTGTTGTGGGTATCCTCTTCCTGCTCGGATTGGTGGCATCTACCTACTCCTCTGCAGGCTCGGCACTCACGGCGCTCACAACATCCTTTACTCTCGATATCCTCGGAGCAAAGGCCGATAGGGTAGTCTCATTGCGAAAGTTGTCACATACGGCCATAGCCCTTGTTATGATGTGTGTGATAATCATCTTCGGCTATACAAGTGCTCAGGGCGCTATAACCCTCATCTTCACAATGGCAAGTTACACCTATGGTCCCCTGCTCGGAATGTTTGCCTTCGGACTCTTCACACGCCGCAACGTTCGTGGCTCTGCCATCCCCGTTATCGCCATCGTAGCGCCGCTTCTCAGTTATCTTGTTGCCAGCAATGCTGCATCGTGGTTTGGTGGCTATCAGTTTAGTTACGAGATTATCATCGTAAATGCCGCCATCACAATGTTGGGAATGTCGCTGTTCTCAACATCTGTGAAGTGCGATGCCGAGTAACAAGTAGTTGTGGTATTGTAATTTCTGAAATAAATTCCTACCTTTGTTTTTGCAATACCTACTATATAATACTGAAAACCTAAATTCTATAAATATGAAACGTACCGATCTCTATTTCGCCCTTGTTATGCTGGCGATATTTGTGCCATTCTTCGTATCTCCCGAACTCTATGCGTGGTATAAGGGCTTCAATGCCGAGCACGCTATGATTATGGCATTCCTGAAGTTTGCGATACTCTCAACCCTCGGCGAGATGCTCGGCTGCAGAATCTCCACCGGCGCATACACACATCCTACCTTTGGCGCACTGCCACGTATGGTCATCTGGGGTCTGCTGGGTATGGCAATCTCTATGGCGATGACAGTCTTCTCGGCAGGTATCCCAGCGTTTATCACCAATATGGGTGGTGGCGAGATGGTGGCATCGTTCTATGCCGAGGGTCTGTCGTGGGGTAAGTTTGTCGTGGCCCTGGCGATATCTGTTATGATGAACACCTTCTTTGCTCCTGTCTTTATGACCTTCCACAAGATTACCGATGCGCATATCGCCGAGTGCGGTGGCTCGCTCAAGGCTCTTGTGACACCTATCCCTATGCAGCGCCTTATAAAGAGCGTTAACTGGGATGTGCAGTGGGGCTTTATCTTTAAGAAGACTATTCCACTCTTCTGGTATCCTGCCCACACCATCACCTTTATGCTTCCTGGCGAGTTACGCGTGCTCTTCGCAGCACTGTTGGGCGTTGCCCTCGGCGTAATCCTAGCCATAGGTCTCAAGAAGAAGTAGTTGATAATCAGTGTGTATAAGTTTTCCTTATGGGGCTATAAAAAATCATTAAGGAAAATCTATTGCAGTTCCGAAAAAAGCACTTATATTTGCACTCGAAAAGGAAACAAAACCAATAAAAACAACAAAAAATATTAACCTATAAAAACTAATAAGATTATGGCAAAGAAGTTTATTTGTTCAGTATGCGGATATATTCACGAGGGTAACGAGGCTCCAGATCAGTGCCCATTGTGCAAGGTTGGCAAGGATAAGTTCAACGAGATGCAGGAGGAGGGTAAGGCTCTTGAGTTCGTAACAGAGCACAAGATCGGTGATGGTAAGGTAGATCACCCAGAGATCCTCGAGGGCTTGAACAACCACTTTATGGGTGAGTGCACCGAGGTAGGTATGTACCTTGCTATGAGCCGCCAGGCAGACCGCGAGGGTTACCCAGAGATCGCTGAGGCCTTCAAGCGCTACGCTTTCGAGGAGGCAGAGCACGCCTCAAAGTTCGCAGAGTTGTTGGGCGACTGCGTATGGGATACCAAGACTAACCTCGAGAAGCGTATGAACGCCGAGGCTGGTGCTTGTGAGGACAAGATGCGTATCGCAGCCCTCGCTAAGCAGAACAACTTTGACGCTATCCACGACACCGTACACGAGATGGCTAAGGACGAGGCTCGTCACGGTAAGGGATTTGAGGGTCTTTACAACCGCTACTTCAAATAATTTGATAATTTGATGTGATAAGCCGCAATCTGCGGCATATACCAAAAAGATATCCCACT
Organism: Alistipes sp.; assembly: GCA_017380955.1. Classification (GTDB taxonomy): domain Bacteria; phylum Bacteroidota; class Bacteroidia; order Bacteroidales; family Rikenellaceae; genus Alistipes. Next base: position 313 of record JAFOCZ010000047.1, on the reverse strand, counting down.
TGGGCTGTACTTCTTGTACTATCCCAAGCGGGATACTTTTGTTATGTACCACATCTCACGACTTCTGACATCAAATTCTCAGTCCTTTGTCAGCGCCACTGCTGCACCACTCTGACATCAAATTTCTACCCCGTTATCTGTATCATATCTCACGACTTCTGACATCAAATTCTCAGCCCTTTGTCAGTGCCACTGCTGCACCACTCTGACATCAAATTTCCACCCCGCTATCTGTATCATATCTTACGGCTTCTGACATCAAATTCCCAGCCCTTAAACTCACCACATCTAACGATTTCTATTGTTTACATCT
>JAFOCZ010000046.1 GCA_017380955.1 Alistipes sp. | reverse complement strand
GTATGAACCGCGCGGTGGAGATGCTGCGTGTGCGCCCAGAGTTCCTTGCCATTGACGGTAACCGCTTCTACCCAGCCACCGACATTCCCTTTGCCTGCATAGTGAAGGGCGACGGCAAGTATGCCGACATAGCGGCTGCCTCGGTGCTTGCCAAGACCCATCGTGACGAGTATATGATGCGTCTGCACGAGGAGTATCCTATGTACGGCTGGGACAGCAACAAGGGCTACCCCACAAAAAAACATCGCCTTGCGGTGCGTGAATATGGACTCTCGCCCTATCACCGCAAGACGTTTAACTGTGACCCTGCGCAGCTGGAGTTATTTTAGTGTGTAAACAATAGATATTTAAGCAGGATGAGAAAAATTTTGTTTGTGTTGGTTTTTGCTTTAACAGCAACATCAACAATTGCGCAGTCTCTCGTTCGTTATCACGGCGAAATAAATATAGGTGGCTCATTTGGTGTGATAGGGGCTCCCGTTAATTTTGTGAATCTTCACACTATTCAAGGTGTAAATATAACCGACTACGCCTCGATTGGAGTCGGATTTGGGTTGGATATGCACAATGAGTTTAGAGAATTTAATGATGTTAGATAGTTTAGAGATTTTAGTGTTCAATCTCTATCCTCCCTAAATTCACTCAACCTATAACTACCCATCTCTCCCCATCTTCCCCAGCCAAAAAAAGACTGTTCCACGTGGAACAGTCCTAATTATTGAGGGTTATTTTACCAGTCGCTTAATCCGTATTCGTACTCGCTTGATATATCACCCGTGCCAAAAGCCTTGCTTATCGTATAAGTACCTTTATACTTTACATTCTTTATTTTACTTTTAGCAACACGAGTAGTCTTCGTTTTTTTACTTTTTTTAGTTGGTGCTGGCCTACTACTATGATTTAATTTACTTATAGGCAGCATATTTACATTGTTATATTCCATATCAAAAGCAAGAGTAAAACTAAAAAATAGAATAAATTATCATTGTCGATAAATTAATCAACATCTTATTCTGCCATTACCTGCCGAACTTGACAAGCAATACATTGATATCTGCTGGTGATACACCAGGGATTCTGCTTGCCTGGCCTATAGTCGCAGGGCGAATGCGAGATAGTTTCTGGCGTGCCTCGATGGTCAAACTCTGTATAGCGTTATAGTCAAAATCTGCGGGTATGACAATACTTTCGAGTCTATGCATCTTATCGGCGTAGTATTTCTCTCTCTCGATATAGCCGCGATACTTTATCTGTATCTCTGCTTGTTCTATCACCTCTTTCGAAAGTTCGTTTTCGCGAATATATTTTTCCAGTCTCTTCGACACATTTTTCAGCGCGTCGATGTTCACATTACTGCGCAAAACGATGTCATATAACTTTTTTCCTTGCGTCAGAGGCTCCTCACTTACCGAAATTAAATAGTCGTCAATTTCGCCTATTCTGACCGGAGTCTTACGAAGCATCGAAATAAGCGATTCTACAGCAGAATTTTTTTTGAGCAGATTTTCGTATTTCTCGTCACCAACAAGACCAATTTCGTGACCTAATGGTGTAAGTCGTGCGTCGGCATTATCCTGACGAAGCAGGATTCTATACTCGGCTCTCGAGGTGAACATACGGTAAGGCTCGTCGACACCCTTTGTCACAAGGTCATCAATCAGCACGCCGATGTATGCCTCGTCGCGCTGAAGTACCACAGGGTCGAGACCCTTCAGCGAGCGGTGAGCATTTATACCCGCCATAAGACCCTGCGCCGCAGCCTCCTCATATCCTGTTGTGCCGTTTACCTGACCAGCGAAGTAGAGACCCTCTACCAACTTTGTCTCGAGGCTATGGTGCAACTGTGTTGGTGGAAAGTAGTCATACTCTATAGCATAACCGGGGCGGTAGACGTGAACATCCTCCAAACCCGATATGGCGTGTAGTGCCTCCAACTGCACCTCATAAGGCAGCGATGATGAGAAGCCATTAAGGTAATATTCGTTGGTATTGCGACCCTCAGGCTCGAGGAACAACTGGTGTTGCTCCTTATCGGCAAAGGTGCGCAACTTATCCTCGATGCTTGGGCAGTAGCGAGGTCCTATGCCTGATATTGTGCCGTTGAAGAGTGGCGAACGCTCAAAGCCTGTGCGTAGAATATCGTGCACACGCTTTGAGGTATAGACCATAAAGCACGGCATCTGCTGCTTAACTACCTCTATATCAGTGTCATACGAGAATTTGCAAGGCTCAGAATCGCCCTCCTGCATCTCCAGAGCGTCGAAGTTTATAGTTCGTGCATCAAGGCGTGCAGGTGTTCCGGTCTTCATTCTACCCTGCTCAAAGCCCAATGCTCGCAGTTGTGCCGATATTCCGTGTGCCGCCTGGTCACCTGCTCTGCCACCCTCGGCCTGTGCCTCGCCACAGTGCATAACACCCTCGAGGAATGTTCCTGCGGTGAGCACTACCCTACTGCACTCTATCTCCACACCCATTCGCGTTTTAACGCCCCTTACACGCGGTTTCTCTGCAGATTGGTCTATGAGTACCTCTGTCACAGAATCTTGCCACAGATAGAGGTTTCTGGTGTTTTCAAGCGTATGTCGCCACTGGCGCGAGAACTCCGCCTTGTCGCATTGCGCGCGTGGGCTCCACATAGCAGCGCCCTTAGAGCGGTTTAGCATACGGAATTGTATGGCGCTGAGGTCTGTGATGCGTCCCATCTTGCCACCAAGAGCATCTATCTCCCTGACAATCTGACCCTTAGCCACACCACCCACGGCAGGATTGCACGACATTGCGGCAATCTTCTCCATATCTATGGTTATGAGCAGTGTTCGTGAGCCGAGACGTGCTGCTGCCGAGGCAGCCTCACACCCTGCGTGACCAGCACCCACAACAACTATATCATACTGCAGTTTCATAGGTATTTCTCGCGAAGAAGTTTCAGATATTTGTTCTCCATACGGCGCATATTCTTCTCTGCCCACGCACTCTTATCCTTATGTCCGCAAAGGTGCAGTGCTCCGTGAACTATAACACGACGCATCTCGTTGATAGGCAATGAGTTATACAACTCTGCGTTGTCCGTAACCGTAGCCACGTCTATGTATACCTCTCCCGATACGATATGCTCCGCTACCCTACCCTCGCGCTCCTCGAAGGTTATAACATCGGTATAGTAGTCGTGTCCGAGGAAGTCTCTGTTCATCTGACGATGATACTCCGACGAGCAGAAGATGTAGTTTATCTCACCTATCTCATATCCCTCGCTATGTATCACCTCCTCGAGCCAGCGTCTCAGTACAAGGCGCTTTGTAGGCAGGTAGTTGCAATCTTGATTATAGAAATGTACCATATCAACTATTTGGGTTTAATCTATCGTTTTTTGAAGAATGACGACACCTTGAGTGGCTGCTTGCTGTCGCAGTCGTAGATGGCGATACGCACATATGGTTTGTCGTCGCTATCTATGCCGCTTCCTATGACTCCAATCTTCTGATCCTTCTTCAGCACATCGCCCTTCTTGACGCTCACGGCGCTGAGGTTTGTGTAGGTCACAAGATACTCGTTGTAGCCCAGGAATACGGTATATTTGTTTGTTGTCTTCTTATACTGCACATCCTGCACAATACCCTCGTGTATGGTGCGCACAGCATCACCCTTCTTACCGGTTATTGTGCCACCATATCCCGACTCGGACAACTCACCGCCCTCCACAGGGAGGTTCAGACCCTTGGTATTTCGTGAGAATCCCGCACCTACCTTATTGCCCTTGAGCATCTTCTGTAACTCTGCAACAGCCTTTTCGTACTGCTTCTGCTGCTTACGTTGCTCATCTACGGCGGCCTTCTCACGCTTCGAGAGTTTGTTATATGTGCGTTGTGCCTGTGTGCGGTTATCCTCAAGTTTGCGACGCTCCTGCTTTAGTATCGTCGCCACAGAGTCCAACTCCGAGGTGCGCTCCTGCAACTCCGCACGCTTGGTGTCTATGAGTGCTGTTTGCGCTATTATGGTGTCTGCCAATGCCTTACGGCTCGCTGCTATGTGCTCTACCTGTGCCTTACGGCGCGCAGCATCCGTAATACTCTGCGAGGCAAGGATGTAGTTTGTATTGTTGTTCTGAGCATAGTTGCGATATGCCACACGCACCGCCTCGGCATATACCTCACGGTTATGCGCAAGTACCCTATCCAACGAGTCTATAGTTGTGTTGCAGGTGTTGATGCTCCTCTCCAATGCCTTACGCTCCTTATCCACCTCTCCGATATAGTCGTTTCTGAGGCGCATCTCACGCTCTATGGCTGCCAACTGCTTCGAGGCACTCTTCTTCTCCTTCTTGAGGGTCTCAACCTCTGCAGTCGCCTTATTAAGGCTCTTCTTGTACTCCTCCACACGCTTGCGATAATCATCGGTATTGCGGCTCTGCGCCGTTGCCGATAGTGGGGTAGCGAGGAGCATTATTGCAAATACCGCCCCCGCAAAATATCGTACCAAAGACTCTATGTTGTGTGCCATATCTCTACTCTTTATTTGTTGTCGCTGCCTTTAGCGTTGCTATGTGCGTTGTCATCTCCTCCTCGTCGTAACCCATCTCCACTGCCTTCTTCCAGTAGGTCTCGGCCATAAACTTCTCACCCAACGCCCATAGTATGTCGGCATAGTGGCATAGCAGCGACGCATCACGCTGACCACTCAGCGTAAGTGCCTGACGCATATATCTCTTAGCCTCGTCGTTACGTCCCAGGCGGTGGAGAATCCAGGCATAGGTGTCTACATAGGAGTCGTTATTAGGCGCTGCGGTCATCGCGCGCTGCGACATCTCCAAGGCGCGCTCCAACTCCCTATCCTCAAGGCTTAGGTAGTAGGCATAGTTGTTTAGCACCAGCACATTCTCTGCATTATACGCCAATGCCTTTTTGTATGCCTTGAATGTCGCCTTGTCGTTACCCATCTGGTGATATACATCGCCTATAGATCCCCACAACTCGCTCTTCTGCTCATCTGTGGTGGCGATGCTTAGTCCGCGCTTGAAAATCGCTATAGCGCCCTTCTCATCGCCCATCTCCATCCTTATGAAGCCGTGGAAGGATAGCAGGGAGATATCCTCTGGGAAGCGCTCTAAACCCGCTTTAAGATCCTCCTCCATAATATCCATACGCTCAAGTGTATACTCATACTGTATGAGCGACATATAATCCATAGGCTTAGTATCCTTATGCGCGAGGTTACTGCGTAGGAGCGACAGCGCTTGTTCATACTCGCCACAGGCTATAAGGTGGCGAGCATAGATATCCACAACGTCGCGGTTGTTGGGGTAGTCTATCGCCAGACGCTGTATTATCGAACCTATGCGGATGTAGTTGTCGATGTAAAACGCGGTGTTTGCCCTATACTGCCTTACCTTGTGTAACTTCTCCTCTATGTCGATATCCTTGCTGCGGAACAGACGATCCTCGAAGTCGAACATACGCTCCACATCTCGGCGACGGTAGTAGAAGTTGGCTATGAGGTCTATGGTTTCCACGTTTGTGGTGTCGAGACGAAAGGCCTCTAAGAATGTCACCTCGGCAAGGGAGTCTCTGCCCGCCTCGGCGTATGTCTCGGCCAAGGCTCTGCGTGCGCTGATGTCGTAGGGCATCTCCAGCACACGTCGGCGTCCCTCCTCCGTAGCACGCTCATATTGGCGTGTATCGAGTAGAAGGCCGTGCTTTATCTCGGCAAGGTAGTGGTTATATCCGTTACGCAACTCTGCACTGTCGAGAATCGATATCGCCGAGTAGGGCATCCCCGAGGCGTTGTATATCACCGCCAGGGCGTGGTATGCCATAAGATTCTTGGGGTCGAGATTTAGTAGACGGCGGTAGATGGGTATGGCGCGTGTGTACTGCGCCGATACCACCAACTTATTGGCGTAATTATCTGCGTACCACTTGTTTGTGGTGTCTGCGACAAATGCTCTGCGTGCATAATCCACAGCCTCTGCGGAGTTCTCCAGGAGGCTGAGGTGGAACAGCGCAGGGCTGTAGGTACTATCCTCCTCGATTATCCCCTGCCACAGTTGTCGTGCCGTTGTGGTGTCGCGATATATCGTAAGGCGCTTTATGGCATCCGTATGCCTATAGGCAACGCTCAGCGAGTCGGGTAGGGGTGCGTGGACTCTTCGGGCAGCCATACTATGACCTCCCAATGCCGAAACCACTACTACGCATAGCGTCAGTAACAGATATTTTGTAGCCCTTATCATACCCCTATTTAACGTTGAGAGTGGCTAAAAAAGTATGTATTTAGCCACTCCCAAAACCTTGTTACACTCTATTATAGTGCGCTCTCAAACTGATTGAGGAAACGAACGTCATTCTCGAAGTACAAGCGCAAGTCGCCAACGCCATACTTAAGCATTGCGATACGCTCAATACCCATACCAAATGCGAAGCCCGAGAACTCGTTAGGGTCGATGTTGTTGTACTTCAATACGTTAGGGTCAACCATACCGCAACCCATAATCTCCAACCAACCAGTGCCCTTACATACGCCGCAGCCCTTACCGCCACAGATAGAGCACGATACGTCTACCTCTGCCGAAGGCTCAGTAAATGGGAAGTATGAAGGACGCATACGAATCTGCGCCTGCTCGCCGAAGAGTTCCTTAGCGAAGTAGAGCAACGACTGCTTCATATCGGCAAACGACACGTTGCGGTCGATATACAAGCCCTCAATCTGGTGGAAGATGCAGTGTGCACGGTATGAGATAGCCTCGTTACGGAACACACGACCAGGGCAAATCACACGGATAGGTGGCTTCTGACGCTCCATAGTGCGCACCTGAATAGATGAGGTGTGGGTACGCAACACAACATCAGGGTTGCTCTCGATGAAGAACGTATCCTGCATATCGCGTGCTGGGTGCTCAGGTGGGAAGTTGAGCGCCGAGAATACGTGCCAGTCATCCTCAATCTCGGGGCCATCGGCAACAGTGTAGCCCAAGCGTGAGAAGATGCTCTCAATCTCCTGCTTAACAAGAGATATAGGGTGGCGTGAGCCTACAGACTCCGCAGAGCCAGGGCGTGTCATATCATCGATCTTCGATGCGTTCATAGCATCGGCATTTCCAATCTCCTCCTTAAGTGTGTTAATGCGCTCAGTAGCAACATTCTTGAGGTGGTTGAGACGTTGTCCCAACTCACGCTTCTCAGCCGCAGGAACGCTCTTAAACTCCTCCATAAGTGCGCCAAGTGCGCCCTTCTTACCAAGAATCTTGATACGGAAAGCCTCAACATCAGCAGCGCTCTGAGGTGCAAAGGCCTCAATTTCGGCTAAAAGTTCTTCAATTTTATTGATCATATATATTTCGTGTTGTTTATTACGACTAATTGTATTAACTTTGTTACGGTTAATACGCATATATTCAAAGTACAAAGTTACTAATATTTTTGCAAAATGAAAAGATTTTTCGAGATAATAATCGCCTTTTTGATGCTTGTGCCCATATCTGCCGATGCTCAGAGCGTCGGTGTGGTGATGAGCGGTGGTGGTGCAAAGGGTCTCTACCACATCGGAGTGCTTAGGGCGCTGGAGGAGAATGGCATACCCATAGACTACATATCGGGTACCTCTATGGGCTCTATCGTGGGTGGTCTCTACGCCTCGGGATATACCATCGAGGAGATGGAGGAGGTGGCGCTATCGGGCGACTTGGCGCGCTGGGTGAGTGGTAGCATCGACCCCAAGTATAGTTACTTTTTCATTGACAGAGAGCGCATAACAAGTATGATACGTGTCTCTGTGGGTGTCGAGGGCAATGATATGTCACAGCGCCCCAAGGTGTTGCTGCCTGGTGCTATGATGAACACCGCGGAGATAGACCTCGCGCTCAACTCCTTCTTCACCCAGGCCTCGACAGGTGCGCAGGGTGATTTCGACAAACTTATGATTCCCTTCCGATGCATAGGTACCGACATTCAGCAGCACCGTGCCGTGGAACTACGCAGTGGTGACTTGGCGCGTGCCATACGAGCCTCTATGGCGCTTCCTGTGGCATTTCCGCCTATCGAGATAGACTCGGTGCTTATGTGCGACGGAGGATGCTACGACAACTTCCCCTGGAAGAGTCTCGACGAGAGTTTCCACCCCGACATCATCATCGGCGTTTGCTGCACAAATATGGAGACTCCGCTGAACAAAAACTCCTCTGTTGTGGATCAGGTTATGTCGCTGATTACCAAGCCTTCGGACTTCAACCTTCCCGAGGGTCGCTCGGTGCTTATACAGCGAACTGTGGCAGCCTCAACCCTCGACTTTGGCAAGGCTGCGGAGATTATGGCAGATGGCTATAACGATGCCTTAGCCGCAATGCCCGAGATCAAGCGTCTGATATCACGACGTATGAGCAACGAGGAGTATGCACAGCGCCGTGCGGAGTTCCGCAGTCGTTGTCCTAAGGCTACTATTGGCGAGGTGAATATCACGGGTGTGAACGACAATCAGCGACGTATCGCCGAGCGAATGATGAAGATTGGTAGCAGGGGCGATGAGGTTTTGCACGCCCAGGAGTTCAGCGAAAACTACCTCTCTACATTGGCAAATGGCATCGCGCGTAGTGAGTTTCCAACCTTCACCTATAACTACAACACCGAGCGCTACGATGTTCTTCTGCCGCTTAGTGCGCGCCCTCATTTCGATATTGCCTTGGGTGGTAATATCTCCTCTACGGCATTCAACCAGGCGTATATAGGCTTCAACTACAATAAGATAGGTAGGGTAGGGCAGAGTTTTCATCTCGATGTGTTGCTGGGCCCTGTCTACACTATGGCGCGTCTGTGGGGTCGCACAACATTTATCCTCGACAAGCCGTTGTATGTCGACTACGCCTTCAACTTCAACATCCACAACACGCTGAATGGCAACTTCGGCAACCTCACACGTGTCGACAACTCCGCACCTATACGTATGATGGAGAACTTCATAGCGCTGGCTGCCGGCTCGGCATTCGAGCGTAAGAGTGTCGTGGAGTTCCGCCTTAATACGGGTAGCAATAGTTATCGCTACTCTATGGATATGTACGAGAAGAGGCAGTATACCCACTTCGACTATATCACCCCTGCGGTGGTCCTCGATCGCTCTACGTTCAACAAGCCTCTATTCCCCACACGCGGTAGCCACCTTATGGCATCTGCTATGTATGCCTATGGCCGTGACAGACGTGATTCCAAGCAGGAGAGCGATATGAATGTTGGTGAGAATATAGATATGATACGGCAATGGTGGGGCGTTAAGGCTCTGTGGGAGCAGTATGTGGGCATCGATCCTCGTGAGATTTTCACCCTCGGATATGCCGTTGAGGGTGTCTATACCACTCACCCCGAGTTCGACTCCCACGAGGCTACTATGCTCTCCTCGCCACAGTATGCTCCGCTGCTCCACTCGCGAATGATATATATGCCAGAGTTTCGCGCAGATAGATACCTCGGCGCAGGTATTATGCCCACAGTGCGCCTCTACGATAACCTCTACGCCCGCCTAAGCATCTATGGTATGCTCAGGGATAAGTTCAACGGCAGTGTAATGCACTATATGTCAGACTTCTCACTTATCTACCACACCCCTATAGGTCCTGTGAGCCTCGCACTTACCAAGTATAACCTTCATAATAAGAATAATCTTTACCTCACCTTTAATTTTGGTTATGCCATATTTGGACGTAAAGGTTTACACTATTAGTAAATGAAGCCGTCTAACAAAATTGTTGGACAAACCCTTTCAGGTGCTCGTCGGACTCGGTGAGACGTAGCGCCTTGGCCCTCAGAGCCTCGATGCTATGGTGTGCTCGGCGACACTCCCTAAGCACCTCTATGGCGCTTATGTAGCAGCGTAGCGCCGCAATCTCCGCGTCGCAACTCCACAGGAAGTCACCTTTGCGCTCCATCTCCTTCGCTATACGCATAGCGACATCCTCGGTGCGTGGCATAGCGCACAACGAGGCTATCGTCATATCATACTGACGAGCGATATCATCTCTGAGTGATGGGGTGATTGTGAGACACTTGCCCGACATACGAGCAACAAGTTGATAATTGGTCTTGTTCTTCATAATACTATAAATTATTAGTTAGATAATATCCACCTGCCGCACCTATCGGAGATGTCAAAGAACGTTGGTGTGTGGGCACACCATCTCCATAATGCCTCCGACGGCAACGGCTGAGTTTTATAGCATACAAAGAACATCTGGGCTTTGAGGATATAAGCGCTCGCCCGTGGCGCTTACTGAATACAAGGATACTACAATTCTCGGGAATCTATCACCACTATCCACAAAATTTGTTTTATTGGGGAATTATTCGTAACTTTCAGAAGCATTTATCACAGAACCAATGCCTATGAAGACCATACATATCTTTTTCGCCTCATCTGCTGAGTTAGAGGATGATCGCAATGCTTTGGGAAATCTTGTTCGTCGCCTCAATAAGGTATATACGCGCCGTGGAATATACCTCGACCTCTATGAGTGGGAGGATGAGGATGCGTCGTATAATGGACGTCGCAAGCAGGATGAGTATAACGAGAAGATTAGAATCAGCGATATGTTTCTTGCGGCGTTTCATCGCAACGCAGGACAGTATACTATCGAGGAGTTTAACGTTGCTACGGAGGAGCGTAAGAGTCGTGATCTTCCAAAGATATATGTATACTGCAAGGCGTTGGAAGATGGCGATGTGGAGACTGCGGAGTTAGCGGATTTCAAGCGCCATCTATCCAAGGAACTTGGTCACTACTTCAGCAACTACTCTAATCGTGACACTATGCAACTTCATTTTGTTATGCAGTTGCAGTTGGTGGAGTCATCGATGTGTGATGAGTTAAAAGTCGAAAATGGTTGTGTAACCCTCGATGAACTGAACATAGCCCGTATGGACAGACTTCCATTTGCGGGGCTAAACGAGGAGTTTCAGCGTATGAGCAAGCGTCTTGCGGAACTCCCCGCGGAGATAGAGAATCACCGTAGACTCATTGAGCAGATGCCAGGACAGAAGTTTTTACAGAGTAAGTTACAGCAACTTATGGATGAATACAACGCCCTCAATGAGACATTTGCCGAGTATCAGATGAGTCTTCTGAAGACCGCAAAGCGTGTGGCGCAGTTGCAGGGTGCTTTGATTACCGACCGCTTGCGCAGGGCTATAGATGCCTTCAATAGTGGTAAGGTGCGCGAGGCAAATATCATCTTGGATGAGGCGGAGAGAGATGGTCAGTTGGCACTGGAGCGTTACCGTGCAACAAAGGAGGTTGTCGAGGAGGAGCGCCAGAATGTTATAAGGTCTATAGAGGAGATTTTGTTCAAGACCTCGACAATCTTGGCAGATGTATCGATGGATATCGCGGACCGCATAGCAATGGTTGAGAAGTTGTACGAACAGGCCGATGTTATGGCTGCGGAGGTGGAGTATGACGCAGATAAATATGATGAACTACTAAGCAATTATGCCGAGTTCTTAGCGGCATATGCAAAGTATGATAAGGCGCTGGAGATTTATAAGCGACTTATTGATATTGGGGAGAGTCTGTATGGTGCTGAGCACCCTTATACCGCAAGTGTCTACAACAATATAGGTCTCGTTTACAATAACTTAGGTCGTTATGCTAACTCTTTGGAGTATTTCGCCAGAGCATTAAATATCTTTGAGGCAACCTTAGGAACAAACCATCCACATACGGCAAATGCCTATAACAATATAGGTATTGTTTACGATGTCTTAGGGCAGTACGATGGTGCTTTGGGTTATTACGTTAAGGGCTTGGAGATTCGCAAGCAGGTGCTTGGCGATTGGCATACAGATGTAGCGATGTCTTATAATAATATTGGCATTGTATACGACACCATAGGCAACTATGACAACGCTTTGAAGTGCCATCTTAGGGCGTTAGAAATCTATAAGAGAAACTATGGTGAGGAGCACCCACATACTGCTACGTCGTATAATAATATAGGTAATGTCTACAATAACCTGGAGCAGTATGACCAGGCGTTGGAGTATTATACTAAGGGCTTGGAGATTCGTAAGAGTGTATTAGGCGAGGAGTCTCCCGAGGCAGCGTCATCGTATGACAATATAGGTCTTGTTTACAACTACTTAGGTCAATACGATAAGTCTTTGGAGTATCACTCCCGAGCGTTGGAGATTCGTGAGGATGTCTTAGGTTTGGAGAATCCCGATACTGCTCTGACCTACAATAACATAGGTTTTGTCTACTCTCATTTAGGCGAGTATGATAAGTCGTTTACCTATTTTCTTAAGGCGGCGCATATTTATGAAGTAACCTTAGGCCCTAAAGCCCCCGATACCGCAATGTCTTATAATAATATCGGAGGTGCCTACTATTATCGTGGCGAGAAGGATAAGGCGCTAGAGTATCTCACTAAGGCCTATGAGATTTGGAGCAGCACCTTAGGCGAGGAACATCACTATACCAAGCAGGCAAAGGGGAATATTGAGTCTATAAAGGCTGAGATAGAGGCCCGCTAAACACCTCTTCCTCGTGCGTGGTGATATACTCGAGGATCTCTTTTAGTTCGGGGATGTGTTGGAGGACTCCGCCAATGGCACAGGCGATGCTGTAGTGGGGCATATCACCCTTATCCAGTAACTTCTGCTTCGCTATGGCGATGCTCTCTTGTGTGGGTGCTACGATGCCATTCAGCAACTGTGTGGGTATCTTCGTTAGAGGCTCTTCGCCCTCCTGTGCCTCCGCAGCATAGTGACCCATAGCAGCAATGAGCGTCGAGAGCAGGGCAATAGGGTAGTCATCCACAACCTTTGATGGTGGTGACATCGTACGATGTGTATGCGCAAAACCTGGAGTGCCATACTCAATGTTTGTGCCTTGTTCGTTGTATGCGCACCACTCGCCATCGTTGTCTATAAGTTGCATCCTGTCGTCACATACCACGATGTTATCGGGCGATATGTCGCCGTGTGCCTCATCTCTCTGTAGCCGCTCATATGCCATTCTGTCGAAGAGTCTGCTGAGGTCTCTGTAATCGTAACTGCCATAGAATAGCGCCACGTCGAGGGGTATGCCGTCATCCCATTTGCGCAATATGCAGCAACTCTTTTGGTACGCTCCTGTGAGCGAGGAGTGGATGCTCAGGTATGTCACACACAGCGCGTGGCGACATTGCATTGTTGTGGCATAGGGGGTGTATAGGCACTTAAGCAAAAAGTCGCCGTCGGTACCGCGAATACGGCACCGAGCGACGACACTATTGCCTCCAGCAATGATACTACTTGTGCAGATATCTACCGCTCCTATAGAGTCTATACGCAGACGCTCTTTGTGGAGGGTGTGTATGATATCTATCGCCGAGAGCATCCTTATGCTATGCGCTTGAGCAACTCCACGAGCAACTTCCAGAACTTGTCTACAGTCGATATCTCGAGGCGCTCATCTGGAGAGTGCACACCGCGGAGTGTTGGGCCAAATGACACCATCTCGAGGTGTGGGTACTTCTCGAGGAACAAGCCGCACTCCAAACCTGCGTGGATAGCACGTACCTTAGGCTCCTGAGCGAAGAGGTCGCGGTAGCACTGTACGGTCTCCTGGAGGAGTTTAGACTCTGGGTTAGGAGCCCATCCTGGGTAGCCATCAGAGTGCTCTACGTCGAAACCAGAGAGGTAGAATACCGACTCTATGGTCTGCGCTGCATACAACTTAGCGCTCTCAACCGACGAACGCTGCGATGTGGTAACCTTAACCTCCTGATTCTCGGTGTCGAACTTCACAGATGCGAGGTTTGAAGATGTCTCCACGAGGCCTGGCATAGCGAATGACATAGCAAGAACGCCGTTAGGCAAGCCTACGAGGGTGAGCAACAAGTAGCACAAGTCGTCGTTAGACATAACCTTTGCAGGGGTCTCAGCATCGGTAACAGCAAAGCGCATACGAGGCTCTGTGTGCTTGAACTCCTCCATAAGGCTCTGACCAAACTCCAAGTAACGCTCCTCGAAGTCCTCAACGCTCTCCGTAGGAACACCAACAATGGCAAATGCCTCACGAGGGATGGCGTTGCGAAGGTTACCGCCGTTGAAGTCTGCCAATACCACCTGGAACTTGTCGATAGCGTTGTAGAGGAAGCGTGCCATCAACTTATTAGAGTTTGCACGACCCTTGTCGATATCATCACCAGAGTGACCACCAAGCAAGTCACCAATCTCGAGACGTACGAAGGTGTAACCCTCTGGCACAGCCTCAGCCTCATAATCCATAGTAGCCACAGTGTCGATGCCACCAGCACAGCCGATGAACAACTCACCCTCATCCTCAGAGTCGAGGTTTACGAGGTACTTACCTGTGAGCATACCCTCGCCAAGACCAAATGCACCTGTGAGACCTGTCTCCTCATCTACGGTGAAGAGGGCCTCGATTGCAGGGTGCTCCAAAGTCTCGTCGAGCAATACTGCCAACGCAGCAGCCATACCGATACCGCAGTCAGCGCCGAGGGTAGTGCCCTTAGCCTTAACCCACTCACCATCAATCCAAGTCTCGATAGGGTCGTTCTCGAAGTCGAACTCAATGTTAGAGTTCTTCTCGCATACCATATCCATATGTGACTGAAGAATCACAGCAGGGCGATTCTCATAACCTGCAGTTGCTGGCTTACGCATCACAACGTTACCAGTCTCGTCGGTCTGATACTCGATGTTGTGCTTCTTAGCAAACTCCACCAACCACGCGATAATCTTCTCCTCCTTCTTCGAAGGGCGTGGTACACGTGTGATGTCATCAAACTGCTCCCAAATAAGTTTTGGCTCTAAATCTCTAATTGTCATAACTTTAAGTTTTAGTAGTTTATATGATATTATTATCGTTCAAAAAGTTTCACTCCCTTGAGCAGAGGGTTGCGACGCTCGAAGATAAGCATCTCGGCGATGAGTAACAACAGCGCTACGCCCAAAAACCACTGATACTGCTCGTCATACTCCTCGAAGGTCATCAGCGACAGTTGTGTGGCCTCCATCTCGTCCAGACGCGCTATAATCTCATCGAGACCGAAACTGTCGTTACGCGAGCGGGTGTAGATACCTCCCGTAGCCTCGGCAAGTTGCTGAAGCAGTGGCTCTCCGAGTTTTGTGACTACCATCTTACCCTCGTTATCCTCCATAATCTCGCCGTTTATCTTCAGCGGTGTACCCTCGGGTGTTCCTATGCCTATGGCGCAGATTATAGCACCCTCGGCCTTTGCCTGCTCTATGGCTGCCTCCGTAGTGCTGTCGTGCGCCTCACCATCGGTGATGAGGATTATAACACGGCTTTTGCTATCCTTGGTGCTGCGTGTGAACGACAGCAGTGCTACCTCCAGCGCCTCGCCGATGTCCGTACCCTGTGCTGCGATGAGGTCTGGCGACAGACGCTTAGTCACCGACTCTGCCATCTTGTAATCTGCCGTTATAGGTAGTAATACCTCTGCCTCGTCGGCAAATGCCACGATGCCTATGCGGTCGTTGTTCATACGCTCCACAAGGCGCGATATGGCATAGCGTGTGCGTGCCATACGGCTTGGTGATACATCCTCGGCAAGCATAGAGTTCGACACATCCACCACCAACACTATCTCACGACCCTGGCTCTCTACGGTGTGCAGTTTCGAGCCTGTCTGAGGGCGCGCCAATGCCACAACCATAAAGCCTGCGGCGAGTGTCAGCAACGCAATCTTTATCCATCCGCGTGCCGAAGAGTAGTCGGGCATAAGACGCTGCAGTGTTGTGATGTTTCCCATACGCGACAACTTACGTCGTGCATAGATTCTGAGCATCCAGTATATCAGTGGCAGCAGTGCTACGATAACGAGCAACCACAGCCACTCTGGAGCGCCAAAGGTGAATATATTGGTCTTTACCATCTTCTAAAGTTCGTTTTACTACATTGGTAGTCGATTTAAAATCACTCGTGCCACCACAAACTCCGCGGCAAGAAGGAGTAGTGCTATAACGAGCCACCCCATATACAACTCCTCGTATGAGGTGTAGTGTGTCACCTCCACCTCGCTCTTCTCCATCTGGTTAATCTGCTCGTATATAGCCTTCAGAGCCTCGTTGTTACTTGCTCGGAAATACTGTCCGCCGGTCTTGGATGCTATATCACGCAGCAACTCCTCGTCAATCTCCACATCTGCCATAACATATGTTATATTGCCAAATGGGTCATACGCCGGCATAGGGGCCTTGTCCTTGCTTCCCACGCCAATGGTGTAGACCTTGATGCCGAGGTCGTGGGCGATGTCCGCAGCCATAATTGGCGATATCTGTCCGCGGTTATTCACACCATCCGTTAGGAGTATTACAACCTTCGATTTTGACCCACTCTCACGCAGACGGTTGAGCGCCGTTGCAAGACCATTGCCTATCGCCGTGCCATCATCCACAACGCCACTGCGCAATCGCGAGAGCATAGTTCCCGCCGTAGCCTGGTCGGAGGTTAGCGGACACTGCGTGAATGCCTCACCTGCGAATGCCACCACCGAGATGCGGTCTCCGGAGCGCTCTGCCACAAACTCCGTTGCCAACTGCTTGGCTGCCGAGAGACGGTCGGGCTGGAAGTCGCGGGCAAGCATAGAGCCCGAGATATCCATCGCTATGACGATGTCGATACCCTCCGTTGTAGTCTCCTCCTCGTGGTTTACTACGACAGGGCGTGCCAGTGCTACTATCACCGCAGCAATAGCCGCAAGGCGCAACACCACAGGCATATGGCGCAACCAGTAGCGCAGTGTGCGTGGTGCTCGTCTGCCACCCGTTGTAGATACCACCATCGAGGCACGTCGGCGTCCTACGAAGATGTAGTATGCTGCCAACAATGGTATTACTACCAAGAGGTAGAGTATGTCTATATTCAGAAACTCCATATTACCAATTCTTTTTACCAGGTATCACCAACGCCTTCTTCTGCTCCTTCAACTTATCCTGAGTCTTATCCTCCTCGGCCTGTATAGCGTCGAGCATACGCTCCTGGTCGCTATTTAGTTGCTGGGGACGCTCGCCACCCTCGGGTTGCTGCTGTGGCTCATCTTCACCCTCACCACCATTATCATCCTGCTGCTCATCACCCTGGTTCTCATCCTCGTTAGGATTCTGCTCGGGTTGCTGATTATCTTGGTTCTGATTCTGGCCGTTTTGGTTGTTTTGTTGGTTATCTTGCTGATTATTATCGTTTTGCTGTTGCTGGTTATCCTTATTTTGGTTGTTGTCGTTCTGGTTGTTCTGCTGCTGTTGCTGACGCTTTTGGTCTACGATGCGCTTTGTAAGCACATAGTCATACTTGGTCTCGCTATCCTCGGGGTTGAGGCGCAACGACTCACGAAAGGCATTCAGCGCAGCCTCATACTTCTCGTCGTTGAAGAGGCTCTCTCCGAGGTTGCGAAGCACCTCAGCACGCTGATTATCTGTAAGCAACGTGTCTGCTGCGATGTCCTCGTAGAGGCGGTATGTCTCCTCTGCTACGAGCGTAGAATCTTCGGGCGTGGAGCGTCGCAACTGATGGTGGGCGTTGGCACGATTGTACAACGCCTCGTAGTTTGTGGCGCTATGCTCCAAGGCGTTGTTGTAGCGGTTGAGGCTTGTGCGGTAGTTCTGCTTCGAGAAGTTACGGTTACCCTCACGCACCAGACCGCGCTCGCGGAGATACTGCGCATCGGCACTTGTGATGCCACAAAGCAGCGCCACAACGACCATCACCACAACGCCTATATGTCGTTTTATGCTCATCATTCGTTAATCTTTGTCTCTATGGTTATCTCACGCTTGCCGCTATTTGCCGTATCCTCACGCTTGGTGTTCTCCACAAAGTAGTAGGCGCGAGTGTAGCACGCCTCGTTCTCCTCCGCCTCGGGAATCACCTTTGCGAACTTCACAAAGTCGGCAGTCTGCAATATCGCGATAAGGTCGCTGCGGCAGTCGCGAGGCATCTCCACATCGCGTAACTCCGCCACCACCTCGTTAGAGGTCTTATCCAAAACACTCACCTGCCACCTGTCTTCGATGTAAACCTTTAGTATCGAGGTTATTGTCGAGTAGTAGAGTTTGTGCTTGTTGTTCTGCCACAACTTGCGGTGCTTCAACTCCTCCAGAGCCTTTATCGCCACGATGTGTGGTGGTAACTTTGGCTGAGGCTTCGCCACGACAATGCTACTGTGACTCTTCAGACCATACATATATGCCAACCACACCACAAGGGCTATGACCACCAAGCCTATAACGCCATAGATGGCATAGTCACGCACCTCGGCAAACTTAAAGGGGAGATTCTTCTGTGTGAAGATACCCTTATCCTTGAGCAGCGCCTGTGTCTTGTCGTTATCCACGCCAAAACCCTGCTGCGACGTAGGGTCAGCCTTCAGGAATAGCGCAGTGTCCAACTCTGTATATGTCAACACGTTGAGGTAGAGGGTGTCACGACCAAAGAGCGTGTCGGGTACATCGCGGTTTTTGTCGAAGTATAGCAGTGCCGGAATCATTGGCAATGCGCCGGTCTCCATCGCTGCTAAGGTATAACGCTTGCGCAGGTGCAGACGGCGACCATCCACCTTTATGGTGTCCAGTGCCGACTCATCTATATACTCGAAGATATCCTCGTTGTACTCCTCAAACGTAGACATAGAGCGCTTCTTCTTCGACAACTCCACACGCTCCTTTGGTGTGCGAGCCCTGCGGAAGTCGGGAACGCCGATTGTCGTTGCTCTGTCGGTCTCGATGTCGAGGATATACTCCACACGGTCGCCAACCTCGATACTATCCTTCGAGAATCGTGCGCTGAGCGTAGGGATCTCACCACGAGCCTCGGTCGTCGTGAGTGATAGTAGCATAGCCAACGATAGTAGTGATATGTATATCTGACGTATCATCGCTTCTTAAACATCTTAATAAGTTCCTTGACATAGTCGCCATCTGTGGCAACCTCGGCCATATCCACACGGTTATGTGTCAGCAACGATGCCATAGCGGTGTTGCGCTCCGCATACTGCTGTGCCCAGAACTCCCTCACACGGCGTGACGATGTGTCGAGCCAACTGCGCTCGCCACTCTCGGCATCCTCAACCTCTATGATGCCAACATCGGGAAGATGCTCGTCGCACTTGTCAAAGACGCGAATGGCCATTATATCGTGCTTCGCCGAGGCAATCTTCAGTGCATCCTCCAATTTTGGCATATCAGCCTCCGAGTTTATGAAGTCGCTAAGCAGGAATGTCGTAGCGCGCTTCTTGTTCACACCCACCAAGTATCGCAACGCCTCCGAGATGTTTGTACCCTTGCCCGATGGTGTGAAACTCACCAACTCACGGATAATCATCAGGATATGGCTACGACCCTTTTTCGGCGGTATAAACTTCTCGATATGGTCCGAGAAGAGTATACATCCCACCTTATCGTTATTCTTGGCGGCAGAGAAGGCGAGTGTCGCGGCAATCTCGGTTATGAGATTCTTCTTGGTAAGTTCCTCTGTTCCAAACATTCGTGAGGGCGACACATCCACCAGAAGCATCATCGTCAACTCACGCTCCTCCTCATACACCTTGACGTGGGCGCGGTGGGCACGTGCCGTGACGTTCCAGTCGATATCGCGCACATCATCTCCCGGGCGATACTCTCTAACCTCGGAGAATGACATACCACGACCTCGAAAGGCGGTGTGGTACTTTCCCGCGAAAATCTCGTCCGAAAGACCGCGTGTCTTAATCTCTATGCGTCTGACACGCTTGAGTATGTCCTCGTCGTTGTATTGCATTATGGCACGATGACGTTGTTCAGGATGTCGGTAATAATCTGCTCGGTAGTGATATTCTCGGCCTCGGCCTCATATGTAAGACCAATGCGGTGGCGCAATACGTCGTGACATACGGCACGCACATCCTCAGGAATCACATAGCCACGGCGCTGGATAAAGGCATAGGCGCGTGCTGCCTTGGCAAGTGCGATGCTGGCACGTGGCGAGCCACCATAGGCGATCAGCGGCTGGAGATTCTGAAGATGATACTCCGAAGGCTCGCGTGTGGCGAAGATGATGTCGATGATATATCGCTCAATCTTCTCGTCCATATATACCTTGTTGACAACCTCACGGGCACGCATAATATCCTCTGGTGTCACCACCTTCTCAACCTCGGGCATACCCTCGCCACGGAGATTCATACGTATGATATCCAACTCCTCGGTGCGCTTGGGGTACGAAATCTTTGCCTTGAGCATAAAACGGTCTACCTGAGCCTCTGGGAGTGGGTATGTACCCTCCTGCTCCAATGGGTTTTGTGTTGCAAGCACAAGGAATGGCTTTGGCAGTGCGTATGTGTTGTCGCCAATGGTAACCTGCTTCTCCTGCATAGCCTCCAGAAGTGCCGACTGCACCTTTGCTGGTGAGCGGTTAATCTCATCTGCCAACACGAAGTTTGCGAAGATAGGACCACGCTTTACCGAGAACTCCTCGTTGCGCTGCGAGTAGATAAGCGTACCGATAAGGTCGGCAGGCAACAGGTCGGGAGTAAACTGTATGCGTGAGAACTTAGCATCCACAGCCTTCGACAATGTTGTGATAGCGAGGGTCTTAGCCAAGCCTGGAACACCCTCCAACAATATATGACCATCCGAGAGAAGACCAATGAGAAGGGTGTCGATGAGGTGCTGCTGACCTACGATGACACGAGATATCTCCTTGCGTAGAGTGTCAACAAAGACAGACTCCTCCTGAATATGAGCATTCAGTTCTTTGATGTTTACAACTTCATTCATTGTTATACTATTTTGTTCTTTTTCTATTCGGGAAACGCTCAATAAGGCGCGCGTATTATGCAAAGTTATAAATTTTATTTGATAACTCCTACTCCGACACGTATATGCGTGTGCCCTCCATAGGTTTTGCGATGCTCAGCGCGGGGGCTATGTCACCATCCGATGCCGAGGCACGTGTAGCACCCTGCGATATCTTTTTGTCGGTAATCTTGGCTATCGCTGCGGCGAGGGCTACGTCGTAGTGGTAATCTCCCCAGTCGGCACGAGGCAGTGGATAGTTCCTGTCCGAAACGCCCATCTCATTGCCTTCGTTTGTGAGGTCTACATCGGGTTTGATACCCTCACCCCAGCCACCAAAGCCCTTGGCATCGAAGCACAAAAAGGTTATCGGTGCAAACTCCAACGTTATGCCATCTATGTTCTTGCGTGTGACATCCATTCCGCAGTTTTTGCCCTCGGTCTGCGAGCCTATGAGTGTTACGGGGAAGTCCAAACCTCTGAGTCCCATAATCACCAACTCCGATGCCGATGCGGAGTATCCCGAGCATATCACCGTCAGGCGCTCGAGGCTGAGCATCTTTCCAGCATCCTTGAGGCGGAACTCCGATGATTGCTCCATCTGGGTGTTGCGTTTGTTGCGCTCCACACTGCACCACACAGCGCCGTTGTATTGCTCGGGAACAAGTGCCGAGCAGAGCGTAATCGCCGAGTTCATAGAGCCACCGCCATTGCATCTAAGGTCGAGGATAAACTCCTCCACACCCTCGCTCTTCATCGCTTCAATAGCCGCCACCAACTCCTGGTCATACTCCGCCACGAAACTTGTATAGACCAGATAACCAATTCTCTTGCCCTCAACATCTATCACTTCGTGGTGCAGAACAGGAGTTTTGGAGTATGCGCTCTTGTTAAGCGTAACGTCGTAAACCTCGCCATTGGTCTGACGCTTCAGACTCATCTTTAGTTGTGTTGCGCTGTTGTTCTCGATGGAGGTGAAGTGCTGATAGTAGTTCGACGCTGAGATGTTCACACCGCCAATCTTGGTGATGACATCGCCACGCAGCACCCCTGCCGCCTCCGCCTGAGAGTTGGGGTATACCTCCTCAACAACAAAGCCATAGTAGTTATTCTCGGGGTCTATAGTTGCTATGGTATAGTGCAAGCCTATGCCAAAGCCGTTGACCTCGGCGCGTGTCTGCGCAGAGATATCCTTGATGTAGGAGTAGAACACACGCTGACCCTTCTGGGTTACATAGCCATCGTCGGTGTTGGTGCTCAGTCTGCTGAGTGACTCATCTAAGTAGTTCTCCCACTTGGCGTTACGGTTAAACTGCGACTTCTTCTCCTCAACCTCATCCAACCAGTAATACTCCTTCTCAAGTCTATGGTTTATATACAAAATTATGTTTTGGTCCTTATCTGAGCCACCTATCACGTTTGGCGAGTCAATACCTGGATATTGTGGCTGTGTGCAGGCCACAAAAATCAGTGCTATGATATACGACAATCTCCACAACTTATTCATCTTTAGATAACTTTATAGTTTGCTGATAATATTTACACACCTCCGTGATGCCACACGCCTTGCACTTGGGGTTACGCGCCACGCAGACATAACGTCCGTGGAGTATTAGCCAGTGGTGGGCTATAGGCAGCAACTCCTTGGGGAATCCCTTCTCCAGTTGGCGCTCTGTGGCAAGCGGTGTCTTAGCATCCTTGGAGAGTCCTATGCGTGCTGCCACACGGAAGACGTGGGTATCTACGGGCATCACCTCTCTGCCCCATAGCACCGCACCTACAACATTTGCGGTCTTACGCCCCACACCCTGCAACGACTCCAAATCCTTTGGGTCGTAGGGCACCTCACCACCAAACTTCTCTACAAGTTGGCGCGAGAGTGTCGCTAAGTGTTTCGCTTTGTTATTGGGATATGATATGCTCTTGATATATTGGAAGATATCCTCCTCCGATGCCTCCGCCATCTCGAAGGGCGTAGGGTAGCGCTCGAAGAGTGCTGGGGTGGTCATATTCACCCTCTTGTCGGTACATTGTGCCGAGAGCACCACAGCCACTAACAACTCAAACGGTGTGCGGTAGTTCAACTCGCTCTCTGCCGTAGGCATCGTCTTTGAGAAGTACTCTATAACCCTCGTATATCGCTCTTTTGTAGTCATTTATCTTGTCTGTTTTACCCACATACGCCAGCATATCTTCTTCACGAAGAGGCCGTATGAGGCTATGTTTTTGATTAGTGGGCGGTATGCCTTGGCATCACGAATCCAGCGACGTAGATACTCGCCTATGCCACCATTGTAGGACAACACCCATAGCGCGGTGTTATGCTTCGAGCGTTGCAACTCATCGTGCATACGGCTCTCGTTATACCTATTATCGTAGAAGAGGCTTATGTCGTATAACGAGTCCACAAACTCTATCTTCTTGCGGTAGTCGGGGTTGTGGCTCACGCTCTCGCGGAGCACACGATGTACCGCCATAGGGCAGTCTATGCTCACATAGCGGCTGCGTGCCGCAAACCACAACCACATTGGCAGGTCGTCGGTGCGCCACTCGGGATGCTCCTCGGGGCGTATCTCCTTGTAATATTGCTCCACCAACTCGCGGCGAGCCATCGTAGTGCAGTTCTCGGCAGGGTTGCGGCGCAGCATAGCCTCGAAGGTTGTGAGACATTCACCCTCGGGGTATATAGTGGTGTTTCCCGCCTCATCCACACGCTCCGAACGTCCATAGCACATACCCACCTCGGGGTGTGCCTCGAGCAGGTCCACCTGCATCTGCAACTTTTTGCGATGTGTGAAGTAGTCGTCGCCATCGAGCAATGCGATATACTTGCCACGCGCGGCGGCTATGGTGCGACGATAGTTCTTACGCCATCCCACATTCTCCTCGGATGTCACGATGCGTATCGCCTCGGGATACTGCTGTGCATAATCCTCGGCAATGGCGCGTGTGCGGTCGGTGCTGCAATCCTCGCCGATGACAATCTCGATGCGGAAGTCGGTCTGCTGGCGCAGCACGCTCTCGATGGCGTGGGCTATATATCGCTCGTGGTTATAGGTGGTCATAATGACCGAAACCATCACCTGCTCGCTCATATCCTATAGTTTAGTAAGTTTTGCAAACTTGGCAAGAAGGGTCTTCGAGCCGTAGTTGTCGAAAGCGATAACCACCTTGTGGTCTGTTGCCAACTCCTCGATGCGCTCCACACGTCCTGCACCAAACTTAGGGTGCGATACGCGGTCACCAACGGCATAGTCACAAGCCCCTGATGGTGTGCCACTGCCCATTTGCGGTGTTACCTTACGCATTCCTGCTCGCTCGGGGTCGAGAGGCTTTGGTGTAGAGATAATCTCGGGGCGTGGACGCTGTGGTGTGGCGTTTGCCGGACGTCCGCCACCCTGGTTGCCATAGCGGCTCTTGAGCGACTCCATATGTGGGCGTCCCTCCTCTGTTGTGGCGCGCTCCCAGCGGTTGCGACCCTTCAAATCCTCGATATCGAAGTTGGCATCGAGCCACTCGGCATCTATCTCGGCAAGGAAGCGGCTGGGCTTGGTGTTCTCGGTCTTACCCCACACACGGCGCATCTCCGAGAATGAGAGCATCGCAGCCCTCTTGGCGCGTGTTATAGCCACATACATCAGTCGTCGCTCCTCCTCCAAGTCGGTTATAGACTCCACCGAGCGTGACGATGGGAACAACCCCTCCTCCATACCAACGATATATACATAGTCATACTCCAAGCCTTTGGCCGAGTGTACGGTCATAAGTGTCACCTTGTTGCCATCATCCTCGTTATCCTGGTCGGTCTGCAACATAATATTCTGCATCCACTCGTCGACAGTTGGTGTCTGCGACTCCTCACGAAGTCCCTCCTCCATCTCTCTGTCACACTCATCCTCATACGAACTCATCATCGCCAGCAACTGGTCGAGGTAGTCCTTTGCGGTGTCATTCTCGGGCTTCTTCTCCTTCTCCAATTCGTGGAGGATTCCCGAGCGCATCATAACCTCCTTGGCAAAGTCACAAACGCCCATCTCCATACGCATTGCCGAGAGTTCGTTTATCATCTTCACAAAGTCGGCAACCTTCCTCACGACAACCTTCTCTACCTGTCCCATAGCCTCCGTAGAGCCTACAAGGGCATTTACGGTGTGCCACATCGATGTCTGACGCTGTGCGGCAATCTCGCCGATGCGTGCTACGGTCGTATCACCAATACCTCGCGCAGGGTAGTTGATGATGCGCTTGAACGACTCGTCGTCGTTAGGGTTGAGGATTACGCAGAGGTATGCCAGCATATTACGCACATCCTTATGCTCGAGAAGCGACATACCCTTGTAAACACGATATGGTATTCCACGACGTGTGAATGCCGCCTCAAAGAGACCGTGCTGCTTGTTGGTACGATAGAGAATCGCGAAGTCACGCCACTCAGCGCCATCACGCACCCTGTCCTTTATGTCCATAGCCACCTCTACAGGCTCGTAACTATCCTCCAGTACCCTCACCAGACGAATCTTCTCGCCCTTATCGGCTGCCGAGAAGCAACGCTTATCCAGGCGGCGCGAGTTGTGGGCAATGAGCGAGTTGGCAGCCTCTACGATGGTCTGCGTAGAGCGGTAGTTCTGCTCGAGTTTGTAGACTTTGGTGGTGGGGTAGTCGCGCTGGAACGAGAGGATATTCTCAATCTTAGCACCTCGGAACGCATAGATACTCTGCGCATCATCACCCACAACGCAGACGTTGGAGTGCTTCAACGCCAGGCGGCGCACGATGATATACTGCGCCATATTGGTATCCTGGTACTCATCCACCAACACATACTTAAACTTATCCTGATATTGCTCCAAAACCTCGGGGTAGTCACGAAGCAGGATGTTGGTCTGCAGGAGCAGGTCGTCGAAGTCCATAGCGCCATTGCGCTTGCAGCGGTTACAATACTCGATGTATATATCTCCCACCTCGGGCATCTTCGCCTCGCGATCCTCGCCAGCCAACACAGCGTTAGCCTTATACGCTCCGGGGGTTATAAGGCAGTTCTTGGCCATAGAGATGCGTGCCGCCACAGCCTGGGGCTTATACCTCTCCTCCGAGAGGTTCTTCTCCTTTACGATGGTCTTTATAAGGTTTTTGACATCGTTAGGCTCATAGATGGTGAAACTCTCGGGGTAGCCAAGTTTTTCGGCATTCTCCCTCAGGATACGCGCAAAGACAGAGTGAAACGTACCCATACGAATATACCTCGCCTCAGGGCCTACCAACTTCTCGATACGCTCGCGCATCTCACGCGCCGCCTTATTGGTAAACGTAAGGGCAAGGATAGAACTTGCCGCCACGCCCTGGGCAAGCATATAGGCGATACGTGTGGTCAGCACTCGTGTCTTTCCCGACCCAGCACCTGCGATAATCAACGATGGGCCGTTGTAGTTGGTAACGGCATCACGTTGTGCAGGGTTTAGACCTTGTAATATATCTATATTGTTGTTACTCATAATGTTAGTGTTATCTTTTACAATCCATAAATCACCACTCCCGCAACACCCGACAGGATGATTAGAAGTATTGGGTTGACCTTGCGTGCCGAGCCCACAAGTGTCAGGGCAAATATCGCCCAACTCCAGCCATCTATGAAACTCTTGCCATCCTCGGAGTGGGAAAACATAAGCAGCAGCGCCGCCGAGGCAATCATACCCACAACCACAGGACGCATACCTCTCACAGCACCCTTCATATAGCGGTTGTCGCGTAACTTCAGGAAGAAGTGCGTTATGAGCATCATCAGCGTCAGCGCCGGCAGACATACAGCCACTGTGGCTACTACAGAGCCTGCGACACCCGCAACCTCATAGCCGATGTATGTAGCGGAGTTTATGGCGATAGGGCCTGGTGTCATCTGCGATATGGCTACTATGTCGGTAAATTGGCTGTTTGTGAGCCACGCGTTGTTCACCACAACCTCGCTGTGAATGAGCGAGAGCATAGCATAGCCGCCGCCAAAGCCGAAGAAGCCTATCTTCAGGTAACTGATGAAGAGTTGGATAAGTGTCGCAATCATAACTCCGCCTCCTCTCCTCTACGTGCGTACCACAACACACCACCTATAGCACCTGCTATGAGTAGCCATATAGGTGAGAATCCGAAATACCACACCACAACGGCGGTTGCCAAGGCGATGCTCACACCACGCCAGTGCATACCCTTCGTAAGTCCCACTATGGGTGCTACGATGAGCGCAACAACGGCAGGACGCATACCCTTGAACGCTGCGTCTACCCATATGTTATTGCGGATGCCGGCGAAGAATATCGCGATGAACAGTATAATCACAAACGAGGGTATAACAACGCCTGTCACGGCAGCCAGAGCACCCCAGTAACGGCGATATTTGTAACCCACAAAGACTGCGGTGTTGAGAGATATAGGGCCTGGAGCGGTCTGCGCTATGGTGAGTAACTCTATGAACTCCTGCTCCGAGAGCCAGCCACGGCGGTGTATAACCTCGTGCTGGATGAGGGGTATCATAGCGTAGCCACCACCAAAGGTGAATGCTCCAATCTTCAGGAACGACCAGAATATCTCAAACAACTGCGACATAGTGCTCACTATCTCTTGAAACGATAGTATGTGCCAAAAGGTATCTGCTTCTTGCTCCTATCCTCGAAGTATAGTTCTCCCATCTGCTCTGTTACGGGCGCTCCAAATGCCTGATGCACAGCGGTGCGTGCCAGCATCGCCGAGAGTCCCATAGAGTAGAGGTTGAAGACCAGAAAGGCATTCTCCTTCTCGAGTAACTGACCGCAGCACTCGAGCATATGGCATATGTCATCCTCCAATACCCACTTCTCGCCATTAGCACCACGACCATATGCCGGAGGGTCGAGGATTATGGCGTGGTACTTATTGCCACGACGCACCTCACGCTCCACAAACTTTGTGGCATCCTCCACAATCCAGCGCACGCCGTCGAGTCCCGATGCCTCCATATTCTCGCGCGACCACGTTACAACCTGCTTCACAGAGTCTACGTGTGTGACATCGGCGCCTGCGGCACGTGCCGCAAGCGTAGCACCACCTGTGTAGGCAAAGAGATTCAGCACCTTAGGGCGCTCTATACCTTTAGCCTTCAACTCCTCGATAGTGTCGTATATAAACATCCAGTTTGCCGCCTGCTCGGGGAATATTCCGACGTGCTTGAACGAGGTGAGCGCCAGACGCATACGCAGGTGCATAGCCTTGTAGTCGAAGGCCACGCTCCAGCGCGAAGGCATCGTAGGCTTCAGACGCCACTCACCACGCTCCTCGGACTTAGAGTCGCGCAAGAACGATGCATCAGCACCCTGCCACGCACTCTCCTTGAGGCTCTTACGCCATATGGCCTGTGGCTCGGGGCGGCGCACTACATATTTTCCAAAACGCTCCAACTTCTCGCCATCACCAGTGTCAAGAAGTTCATAATCAGCAATGTTGGGTGTTAGTTGCTTTATCATCTCTTATGTTTTAAGTGAAAAGTGAAAGGTGAAAACTGAAAAGTAATGAGTCTGCGACGCATATTTCAATAATCGCTTTTCTTTCACAAATCTTGTTACTTATTTTTTAGTGAAACTGAAAAGTAATGTGGGGAACACATATCTCAGAAAACACTTTTTATTCGCAATCATCGTTTGCTTTCATCTTATTTATCGACGCCGTGATAATTGCTATTATCTCTTTTAAATCATTATATAATGGTACGAAATCGTTGTTGTCAATAGTTTCGCTTTCAACAAGCAATTCAAGCCAATAAGCACTCTCATCAGCCTCTTTAAGGGCAATTTGTAGTTTGTTTATAAAGTCTGCTTTGCTCTGTGCATTTAACCTTTCGCGAATATTTGCTCCGATACTCGTTCCACTTCTAAGCAATTGTTTAGATAGCAAAAACTCTTTTTTATCCTCGTTAATACGTCTGCACAATTTAATGATATTTAAAGCAAATCGTTTACTTTTATTATCTATTATGTACTTAGAGTTCATAGTTATTGTGTTATGTTTGTGCGAAGGTTCCCTACTTTAAATTTTGTGAGAAGCACACCATACTTTTCACTTTTCACCTTTCACTTGTAAACCTACGCCGTAGGCACCATACTTTTCAGTTTTCACTTTTCACCTTTCACTTAAACTGCTGTGATGAGTCAATAAGACTCATCCTGCAGTTGGTGCAGTCGAAATCTAACAGATATCGGTGTCTGCCGTGTTCGATGAAGAGTCTTTCGCGGATCTTAGTGCCCTTCTTGAGGCACTCGCCAATCTCACGACGGATGCAGTAACTCGACTCCATAACCCTCTCCCCACGTGTCGAAGCCCAACTATCCAAGCCCTCTACAATATGCTCCACGCCGTGACGCTTGTAGAATTGGCGCGATAGCGAGTTCACGACGTTGTGCTGCGGCGATAGACGGCGCTCGGGATATTGTGCAGTACCATCATCGGTGCGGATGTCGTGAGGTATGCTCTGCTCCGCACGTTTAGATGCCAACACCGCAAGGGCCTCGCGGCGTATCTCGGCAAGAGCCTTCGCCGTTACAAACCACTCACCACCCGTAACCACCACTCGTGTGGTGCGGAATATGGTGTCGCCACTCTTTGTCATCTGCTCCTGGGCTACGGCAACCATCTTCTCGGCATTCTTCGCCTCCTCCAGTGCCACACTTCGTGTCACCTCTGCCGTTATGCCCTCTACGTCTGTGAATCTGGCAGTTATGGATGTCTGCGTGATGTTGAGGCAGCACTCCACGGCTATGGTACGGCGTGTGCGGCTGCGCTCCACACTCTGCGTGAAGCGGTGGTCGTAGTTGCGGTATATCTCCATACCTGCCTTGATGCCCTCCATACGGTTGGGCTCTATGGTGTTGCCATCTACGCGGTTGATGTTTGTGCCTATGATGCCATCCCCAGCGATGAAGCACAGACCATCACCAGCGTTCAGCGTCTCGCGTGTCACAACCTTTATATCGCGCTTGCCAACCACAGCCACCGAGCCTACATACTCACCTATAGCCTTGGGGGTGTTGAACGATGCCACACCACCACGCTTTCCTGAGTACATATACTCGCCACCGTCGCGTGTGAAACTCTTCTTTGGGTCGGGCGCAAACTCCACCTCTGACTCACCAACCGACAGACGCTCGCAGTCGGGGCGTGTTTTCAGCGCCTCGTCGATAGCCTTGCGGTAGTACGATACGATGTTTTTTATGTAGTTGTCATCCTTGAGGCGACCCTCAATCTTGAACGACATAACACCTGCGTCTATCATCTCGCCGATGCGTGCCGAGAGGTCGAAATCCTTGACCGAGAGGAGGTGCTTGCCACTTATGAGTTTCTCGCCACGCTCCGTAACGAGGTCGTAGGTTAGGCGACAAGGCTGTGAGCACTCACCACGATTTCCTGAGCGTGTAGACTGCGAACGCGACAGGTAGCAACGACCACTATGACCAACGCATATAGCGCCGTGCACGAAGCACTCGAGGTCTACGGTGGTAGCCTTGCGGATGTCCTTTATCTCCTCCAACGATAGCGCACGCTCCAGGATTACGCGCGTAAAGCCGCTATCCTCGAGGAACTTAGCACCCTCGGGAGTCATATTACACACCTGTGTTGAGGCGTGTAACTCTACGGGTAGGTTCATCTCCCTGTATGCCATATCCTGCACTATGAGGGCATCCACGCCCACGGCTATAAGTTCGCGTGCCAGCGCCTCTGCCTGCTTCAACTCGCTCTCGTAGAGTATGGTGTT
>JAFOCZ010000004.1 GCA_017380955.1 Alistipes sp. | reverse complement strand
GCTTATCGAGCGCCACGAGGACATCGCGTGTGTAGTTGTACAACGCCTCACGCACCTCGTCGTAGGAGTATGTCTGCCACGCCTGAGGCATAATCTGCTTTGCAGGGTCAGCCCAATTATCCGAGTAGTGGAAGTCGAGCAAGAAGTACATACCTGCCTCCTTGATGCGCTTTGCCATCACGAGCGTATGCTCCAAATCGCAATAGCCATCACGCTGCGAATATCCGAGTTCGGACTTGGGGTTTACGAAGATACGCAGACGGATATAGTTCATACCGTTGTCACGCAGTATGGCGATGGCATCACCCTCAACACCACCATCCGAAAATCGCACACCGCTATCCTCCTGCCATTGCAACCACGATATGTCGGCACCTACAGCATAGGGAGCCTCTATTGTTACCTGTGCGCTAAGCGTCGCAGCACCAAGGAGTGCTACGACCATCAAAAACATCCGTCTCATACTCTTATAGTTTTGATTTGTAAATACTTATAAGTTTGCGAAACTCTTCAGTTGGGCAATCTCCTGAGCCCAACGCTCCTCGTCGGGAGTCTCCAATATAAGGGGGATATTGTCGAAACGCTCGTCACTCATAATATATCGGAAGCACTCCCAGCCTATCTCGCCATCGCCAAGAGGCGCGTGACGGTCTACACGGCTGCCAAGAGGCTTCATAGCATCGTTGAGGTGCATACCCTTGAGGTATTTGAAACCCACGATACGCTCAAACTCCGCAAAGGTAGCGTCCAGAGCCTCCTTGGTGCGAAGGTCGTAGCCCGCAGCGAAGGAGTGGCAAGTATCGAGGCAGACACCCACACGGCTCTTGTCCTCTACCCTATCGATGATATAGGCGAGATGCTCAAACTTAAAGCCGAGGTTTGAGCCCTGACCTGCCGTGTTCTCGATAACCGCCATAACACCCGAGGTGCGCTCCAAGGCCATATTTATAGACTCGGCAATTCTGTCCAACGACTCCTCCTCGCTAATCTTCTTGAGGTGGCTGCCAGGGTGGAAGTTCAGGCGGTCGAGACCTAACAACTCACAACGACGCATCTCCTCGAAGAATGACTCGCGTGACTTCTGCAATCCCTCCTGCTCGGGGTGTCCGAGGTTGATGAGGTAACTATCGTGTGGCAACACCTGTCCTGCCTCATATCCCGCCTCGCTCATCATAGTGCGGAACAGTGCTATCTGCTCCGCGGTAAGCGCTGGGGCGAGCCACTGGCGCTGATTCTTGGTGAAGAGAGCAAAGGCTGTTGCCCCTATATCCTTAGCATTTTTTATGGCGTTCTCCACGCCGCCTGATGCACTAACGTGCGCTCCTATATATTTCATAACCACTGATTCTTATGTAAGTATTATTTTTTATCGTTACAAAGATACGAAAAAGAGCGAAAAAAATTGAGATTTTTTTCATATATTTGCATTGCAAATATCTATCACACTATAGGAATTAATTATAACACACTATGAAGAGACTTTATACACTTATCGCACTTGTGCTTATGTCGTCGGTATGCGCTATGGCACAGGTTTCTATCGACGAGGTTAAGCCTACGGAGGAGAAGGCTGAGTTCTCGAACGACATCAAGACCAAGACCCTCGACGCGGAGTATGACTCCGAGGCAGTGCGTCGTGCTGAGCGTCTTGCAATACGCAAGGAGCGCAACACCGTGGACTTCTCGGCAAACCTCCACGGCTCACTCACAGCATTCAGCAAGTCGTGGCAGGCGGCTGGTGACAACACCATCACAATTCTTGCCAATATCAACTTCCTGCACACATACAAGAAGGGACGCTTTACGCTGTCGAACGTTGCATCTGCAAAGTTTGGCTACAACAATATGAAGATGGAACTCGAGGGTAAGCAGAAGGGCGTATGGTTTAAGAACGTTGATGAGGTAGCGCTCTCTACATCGCCACAGTGGGCTTTGGTGAAGGACTGGTCGTATGGTGCTAATGTCAAGTTCCGTACACAACTTGCTCCGGGCTATGGCGCTCGTGGCGAGAAGCAACTCGGCATTCCACGTATCTCGAACTTCCTGACTCCAGGATACCTCGACGCATCTCTCGGTTTCACATATATTCTTCCATCCGAGAAGTTTCCTCTAAAGGTCAACCTTGCGCCTATAGCGATGAGTGGCACATTCCGTGATGACCTCTACACCAGCAACAACTATGGCGTTACACAGGGTCGTTATAAGTTTGAGGGTGGTCTCTCTGTGCAGTTGGACTTCGACAAGTCGTGGGGTCAGAATGGCTGGTTGCGTTACCGCACCACAGCATACTCGTTCTATGGTTGGATTACCGACATCTCACAGATGGCAAAGATTGAGGATAAGAGCACCTATGAGCATATAGTACCTACGCTGCGTTGGGAGAATACCATCGACATCAAGGCTACGAAGTATATCTCTACACAGATCTACTTCCAGTTGTACTACAACAAGGCTGAGATTGACAAACTGCAGGTGTCGTCGATGCTTAGCGTGGGTCTCACCTACACATTTAAGAATAAGTAGACACTATAATAGTCGACAAACAACGTGAGTATGGAACAGGGCGATAAGAGACGTGGCTGGGTAGCCATAATACTACTCCTTGTGGCGGTGGTGTGCTCCACCTGGGTGGGCATAGGCATAGGACGTGGCATAGAGAGCAGCCAGACTAAGCGTATGCTTGGTGCTATGTCCGAGGATATAGCGCGCTACAACGAATTTGCCAAGGAGGCAGCAGCATTGGAGGAGTTTGTGTCGGGTAAGGATAAGATGATGCAGACGGTGCTCTCCATCCGCTCGCACTATGTCGACCCTATAAGCCTCGATACGATTTACGAGAAGGCTATACCCAAAATCCTCTCGGAACTCGACCCCCACTCGGAGTATATCCCAGCGAAGATTTTCGAGCAGGTGAACGAATCGCTCGAGGGTGAATTTGACGGCATCGGCATAGTCTTCAACGCTATGACTGATACCATCACCGTGCTGAACGTGATACCCCAGGGCCCATCGGATAAGGCTGGTGTCAGAGCCGGTGACCGCGTGATGCTCATCGACGGTAGGGAGGTTGCTGGCAAGGGCATACCCCAGGACTCTATGGTGAGACTTATGCGTGGTCCTCGTGGCTCGAAGGTGACACTTTCGGTGAAGCGCTCATCGCTGGATAAGTTGGTCGACATAACCATCACACGCGCCGCTATTGAGATGCACAGCGTCGAGGCATCTTTTATGCTTGACGCCGAGGCTGGCATCGGCTATGTGCGTCTGTCGCAATTCTCACGCACCTCATATGCCGAGGTGCGCAACGCACTGGATAGACTCAAAGGCGAGGGTATGCAGAGCGTAATAATAGACCTTCGTGGCAACGGCGGCGGATTCCTCGACCAGGTGGTGCAGATTGTCAATGAGTTGCTCCCAGCAGGAAAACTTATCGTCTACACCGAGGATCGCCACGGTCAGCGTGTCAATGAGTTCTCGAATGGCAAGGGTCAGTATGCCGATACCGATATTGTGGTGTTGGTAGATGAGTTCAGCGCCTCGTCGAGCGAGATTTTGGCAGGTGCTGTACAGGATAACGACCGCGGTCTTGTCATAGGTCGCAGAACATTTGGCAAGGGCTTGGTGCAGGCGCAGATACCTTTCAATGATGGCTCTGCTATGCGCCTTACCGTAGCGCGCTACTACACACCTACGGGACGCTCTATACAGAAGCCATATGTCAATGGCGATGAGAAGGCATATCAGATGGATCTCATAAACCGCATCAACCACCACGAACTCTTCTCGGCAGACTCCATACACTTCGACGATAGTATGAAGTTCACAACACCCGCAGGACGCACCGTATATGGTGGCGGAGGTATTATGCCCGACATCTTTATCCCTATAGACACTATGTCTACCTCGGACTACTACAATAAGGTGTGGGATGGCAATGTACTCTATCGCTACACTATGGAGTTCACGGACCGCCATCGTAAGGCTATAGACAACATCACCTCTCTCCAGCAACTCGACGCATTGCTCAGTGGCGAGAATTTAGTTGAGGATTTCGTGAAGTATGCCGAGCGTAATGGCGTGGCACGCGACGAGGCAGGACTGGCGAAGTCTCGCAAGGTCATAGAGGCACAGATTCGTGCTTATATAGGTCGTAACACTATGAACGACGAGTCGGGCTTCTACTATAACATCTTCGCTATTGACGATGCCCTGCAGCGCGCTGTGGAGGAGATAAAGCGAGGCAACACATCAATAAC
This sequence comes from Alistipes sp., assembly GCA_017380955.1. Lineage (GTDB taxonomy): Bacteria > Bacteroidota > Bacteroidia > Bacteroidales > Rikenellaceae > Alistipes. The sequence continues at coordinate 3,139 of JAFOCZ010000004.1, read as the reverse complement.
TAAGTAAACTAACAGACTGATGAATAGAGTATTAGGTATAATTTTCAGCATCGTGGCTATCGCCGTTATGGTCTTTGCGGTGCTCAACTGGGGCAACTACACATCGCTCTGCTTTACGGGCGAGGATACCGCAACAGCGGAGGAGGTTGTGGATATCGAGGAGACGACTGTGATGGATGAGGCTACGGAGGTGACCGATATCCAGGAGACCGCAGAGCAGGAGGATATCGTTAGCGAGTAGCGTGATGCGCGACGATGAGAGCAGTTCGGGGAGACCCGGACTGCTTTTTTGTTTGTTAGGGAGGGGAAGTTATGACAATTAGTGTTGTGTTTCCTATTTCACTAAATTCCTTAATCTCCTTAAATTCATTAACCACCCATATTACCTCATCGTAACTCCTTTTACCCCACTGACATTATCAACAGTACCCAAGTCCCCCTTTGGCAGCGTTGCGATTAAGGTGAGAGCAGAACAAGTTTACTTGTTATGCCGAGCCGTAGCAACGAAAAGGAGCGTAGCGAACTTAAAGGGGGATTTAGGGGGAATGTGGATGTAAAAATGACACAAATGCTTGCATTTGTTGTCAGAGTGGTGCATTAGCGACGCTATCACCACAAATGTTTTGTTGTCAAAAGTCGTGAGATGTGGTACATCGCAAAAGTAACCCATCGGGGATAGTACAAGAAGTACAGCCCCGATGGGTTAACTTTTTGGGATGTGCCGCAGATTGCGACTTTTCACAACAAAACGACTACATCATTTGGGTGATATCCCAAACAAATGCTCTCGATCCCTGCTGCTTCGTTGTTGAGTCAATCTCGCGAACAGCATCGAGGAGTGCAGGAATCTTCTCATCCTCGACGATGGCGAGGATAGAGGTGTTCATAGATGGCCAGGCGTGAGTGCCATAGTGTGGCTCACCGTCGTAGGTACCACGACCCTCGGTGAGAGCCCAGCGTGTGAAGCCTCTGACACCGTGCTCGTCGAGCATACGGTTTACACGGTCGGTAAGTGCCTGATTGTATGACAAGAAAAATGCTTTCATTAGTTCTATTGTTATGGACTGGGAGTGGTGCTCCCAGCCCGTATTATACATATAGGTTATTTTTTGAGTTGTGAGCGGATGAATGCCTCCTCCTCAGCCTCGAGACGTGCCTTACGCTCTGCGAGGCGCTCCTTACGACCCTCGAGCATAGCGTAGAGTGATGGCACGATGAAGAGTGTAAGGAGTGTTGAGAGCAAGAGACCACCTACAACGGCGATACCCATAGGCTGCCAAATCTCAGAGCCCTCACCGATACCCATAGCCATAGGCACCATACCGAGGATTGTGGTGAGAGATGTCATAAGCACAGGGCGGAGACGGCTCTTACCACCTGCGATAACCGCGTCAGCAACATTCGAGCCACGCTCCACGAGGAGGTTCATATAGTCTACGAGCACGATACCGTTCTTGGTTACGATACCCACAAGCATAATAGCACCAATGAGCGCGATGAGCGAGAGTGGTGTGTTTGTCATCCAGAGTGCTATGAATACACCCGACATCGCAAATGGGATGGTAAACATAATGATGAATGGGTATGCCAAAGACTCAAACTGCGTTGCCATCACAATGTATACAAGGATGATGATAAGCACGAAGAGGGTGATGATATCTGTGAACGAGTCACCCTGATCCTCTACAGTACCACCAAGAGCAAGGGTGATACCCGCAGGAGCCTCGTAGTCTGCAAGCATAGCATTTACCTCGGCTACAGCATCTCCGAGGGCGATATTAGCACCCACAGAGCCCTTAACAGTTACTATACGCTGACGATTCTCACGCTCGATGGTTGGTGAGGCAAATGACTCCTCTACGCGTGCCACCTCCTTGAGTTTCACAGGCTGACCTGTAGCGCTGTAGAGGGTGATGTTCTCGACAGTCTCCAACGACTCGCGGAATGGCTCGTCGTAGCGAACTACGATGTTGTACTCGTCACCATCCTCACGATACTTGGTACACTCATAACCATAGATACGGTTGCGGATAAACTGTGCTGCTGTGGCGGTGTTCATACCATAGTATGACAACTTATCACGATCGAAGACTACGTTATACTCTGGCTGAAGATCCTCACGTGACAACTGCGCATCACGCATAGTAGAGAGTTTCGATACTCTATCACGCAACTCCTTGGCCGTAGCCATAGCATCGTTCATATCGTGACCAAAGACCTTGATATCCACGGTACTTGCACCACCGCCACCAGGGCCACCGCCACCACCAGGAACTACCGAGAACTCCGAAATCTCAGGAATCGCTGCCAACTCCTTACGCAAGACATCGGCAATCTCGAAGATTGTAGGACGCTCGATATCGGTTTTACGGGGCATCTTGATGTTGTAGTTGATGATATGCGAGCCTGTGGTCTGCATCGCTGCGAAGGCGTTGTCCGAAGAACTTGCACCTGCGGATGTAGATACGAGGTAGATGAATGGGAACTTCTCGGCAATGATACCATCAATCTGACGTGCCACCTTTGCGGTGTAGTCCACGTGAACGTTCTGTGGTAGTTTCACAGTCATTGTGATACGCGCGTTATCCGACGCTGGGAAGAACTCCGTTGGTACCTGCTTGATAAGCACCATAGAGAGACCAAATACCATCAAAAGCAATACAATAACACTCTTCTTCCACTTAACAACGAAGCGCAATGCCTTCTCGTATACACCATCCAACCAGATGAGGAACATATCGATAGGCTTGTAGATGATACCGATACCCTTGTATGTGTGAGCAGCACCGTCAATCTTGAGGAAGTATGCCGACATCATAGGGGTGAGGGTAATCGCAGCACCTGTAGATACGCAAACCACGATGGTTACAATCCATCCCAACTCGCGGAACAAGATACCCGCCATACCAGGAATCATGGTCAAAGGCAAGAACACCGCAACAACAACCAACGTTGTGGCGATAACCGACAACCACACCTCGTTGGTTGCGTAGATAGCAGCCTCCTTAGGCTTAGAGCCTCGCTCGATGTGTGTTGTGATGTTCTCCAATACCACGATAGCATCATCCACAACCATACCGATGGCGATAGAGAGCGCCGAGAGCGAGATGATGTTGAGCGTAGAGCCTGTGGCAAAGAG
>JAFOCZ010000045.1 GCA_017380955.1 Alistipes sp. | reverse complement strand
ATATGCCTGCCGTAAGTTATGCTACTGTATACCCAGTGGTTATGTTCTTGCGAGTTTTGACGGCGCAGTTGTTAATGTTAATGGCATTATAATTTGGCAAGATAAGGCAGACATCTGTTGCCGAACTATGATGGGGAGTTATAGGGATTGATAGGGATTGATGGGGAGAGATAGGGAAATACCCATCTCTACCCATAACTACCCATCTCTCCCCATTATTCCCCATCCCAATATTGCCTCGCAGAGGCAAAACATTACTAATTACTCATTACTCATTACTCACTAAAAAAAGGCGTCACTTGACGCCTTTTCATTTACTCTATCAGCGATATGCTGCGCTGGATGAACTCCGTGAGGTTCTTGCCCTTGAGGAGTCCGTTAGAGAGCAGTGCAAGGTCGATAATCTGGCGCACCTTCTTATTCTCCTTGCCTATCTCCGCGAGGCGCTCGTCACGCTCCATACGCAGGTCTACAACCCTCTTCGACAATGTCTCACGCATCTCCTTCTCCTCGGCGCTGAGGTCCTCAGCCTTCTTATCCTTAACAGTCTCCTCGAAGCGGCTCTCCTCCTGCTCCGCAGCGGTAATCTTCTTACCTATAGTGCGCAACTTATCGCCATATGCGTCCTCCACCTCGGTGAGGATGTCGAGGACTATAGGGTGGTTGCCGTTCACGGTGATGGTGAAGTTATCGGGCATCTCGCCATAGAAGCGGCTCATCTCGCCACCCGATGTTGCTGCCATCTCCTTCATACGACGCATAAACTCATTCTGTGTGATAACCACAGGCTGTGCCTCGGCGGTCATAGCCTCAAACGAGATGTGGTAGTGAATCTTCTCGTCGGTAGGCATCTGGCTCTCGAACACTGGTGTGAGAATCTGCTGCTGCTCGGTGGTGAGTGCCATCGCCGCACGCTCCTCCTTGCGGATGAGATTCTCCACAACGTCGCTATCCACACGCACAAAGCGCACCTTCTCGTGCTTCGACTCATAGAACTGAATATAGTGGTTATCCAACTGTCCGTTCATCTCCAGGATGTCGTAGCCCTTAGCCTTCGCAGCCTCCACAAAGGCATTCTTACCCACAACGTCGTCAACGTATAGCATAATGGTGAAACCATCCTTATCGGTCTGCGTCTCCTGCACCTTTGCAGTATACTCCTCCGAGGTGTAATACTTACCCTCGATGCTCTTCCACAACATAAACGATGCTGCCTTCTCGGCAAACTTCTCATCGGTGAGCGTGCCATATTGTATGAATATCTTGAGGTCATCCCACTTAGCCTCGTAGTCGGGACGCATAGTGTTGAACAACTCCTGAAGACGGTCGGCAACCTTACGGGTTATGTAACTCGAAATTTTCTTGACGTTGGAGTCGCTCTGCAGATAACTACGCGACACGTTAAGAGGGATATCTGGTGAGTCGATAACACCGTGAAGGAGTGTCAGGTACTCCGGAACTATGCCATTCACCTCGTCGGTTACGAACACCTGGTTGCAGTACAACTGTATGCGGTTGCGCTGGATGTCGAAGTTGGAGTGAATCTTAGGGAAGTATAGTATTCCCGTGAGGTTGAATGGATAGTCGATGTTTAGGTGGATGTAGAACAAAGGCTCGTCGGCAGCAGGGTAGAGGTCGGCATAGAAGGCCTTGTACTCCTCCTCGGTAATCTCCGAGGGCTTGCGTGTCCAGAGTGGTGTTGTCACGTTGATGATGTTATCCTCTGCGGTGTCCACATATTTACCATCCTTCCACTCGCTCTTCTTGCCAAAGGCAATAGGTATAGGCAGGAAGTGGCAATACTTGCGCAGAAGGCTCTGAATCTCAGACTTCTGGGCATACTCCGCGCACTCCTCCGAGAGGTGTAGCACGATGCGTGTTCCGCGCTCCAACTTATCCTCCAACTCCTCCATCTCAAACTCTGGCGAGCCGTTGCAACTCCAGTGTACGCTCTTCTCTGCTGCGCGGTACGACTGCGAGAATATCTCAACCTTATCTGCCACCATAAACGATGAGTAGAAGCCGAGACCGAAGTGTCCGATTATGGCCTGGTCCTTATACTTTGCCATAAACTCCTCAGCACCCGAGAATGCTATCTGGTTGATATACTTGTCAACCTCGTCGATAGACATACCGATACCACGGTCGGTGATTGTGAGGGTCTTGGCAGCCTCATCCACAGCGACGTGTATCGTAAGGTCGCCCAACTCACCCTCTGCCTCGCCCTTGGCGGTCAGGGTCTTGAGTTTCTGTGTGGCATCCACAGCGTTAGATACCAACTCACGAAGGAAAATCTCGTGGTCGGAGTATAGGAACTTCTTGATTACGGGGAATATATTCTCTGTTGTCACCCCAATTTTACCATTTCTCATACTCTTATGTTATTAGTTTTTTGTTTGTTGTCGATAGTTTTGAGCGTTTGTGACACTCTTATACACTGCACACCCACTCTCAAACCCTATGCCACAACCTCTCCACTGACATTTTGTCAGTCGCGGTGACTGTGGTTTGTCAAACAAAATTAATAAAAAATATCGAAAAAACTCGCTATATGGTGTTACGTTTTTTGGATTATGGGCATCATTAACGAGGCGCTGGGAGCGCAGGAGGCTAACGAAGAGAACTAACAGATTAAAAATTTTACGATATGAGAAAGATGTTGAAAGTAGGCGAAGTGGTTAATAACTATCTTGTTAACGAGTATCTCAAGACTACAAAGGGCGGTGGGTCGGAGAGTTATATGGTCACAACACCCAGCGGCAAGCGAGGGCTTATGAAACTCTTTAGCATCGAGAGCGTGGCAAGCAGCGTGGAGTATGGCATTAGCCAGATGCTCACGATGTCGGATAAGAGCATCGCCAATGTCCTCGACTCGGGTATGGTCTCACACCGAGGCAAATATTTCCACTATCTTGTGCGTGAGGTCGTCGATGGCGAGCGCCTGAGCGACATTCTCGACAAGGGTAAGAAGTATGAGTGGCCCGAGGCTGTGGGCATAGCGCGTCAGATTCTCAGCGCCCTGAAGCATCTCCACGATATGCACCCCACGATTCTCCACAACGACATCACCCCCCGCAACATCGTGCTGCGTGAGCAGGATGGCAGACGCCTCCTGACGCTCATAGGTCTCGGCAACCTCGCAACACCTGCCAATGGTCGTAGCATCGAGGGTCTCAACCCCGTATACCTCGCCCCCGAGGCTCTGGAGGGTAGGTTTGACATAAAGACCGATATCTTCTCCGTTGGTGTGGTGATGTATCGTATGCTTACGGGCTTCGAGCCCTGGTCGTTGCCCAATAAGAGTATGTCGGTGGCGCGTGTGAGGATGCTGCGCCGCACCTATGGTGACAACCCTCTCTCGACAGTCGAAGATAAGTATCGCAACTTCTTCCGCCGTATCCTCGCCCTCGACCCTGCGGAGCGTTTTGCTACTATCGACGAGGTGCTGGAGGCTCTCGATGACGTATTTAATATATATATGTCGGAGATTGATGATGAGCGTAAGAAAATCGGTGAGGCGCGTAAGATATTTATGGACTCCTACCGCGAGGAGATTGAGAAGCGCCTCCCCTCACGACGCAAGGCTCGTGTCGTTGTAAAACCTGCAAAGAGCACCAAAAAGCGTGTTAAGACCTCACGACTACCGGGCACAGGTCTCGACCGCGTGGCAGGCCTCGAGGATGTGAAAAACGTGTTGCGCCGCAATGTGATGTTTGTGTTGCAGAACGAGGATAAGGCGGAGCGCTATGGTCTCAAAGCCCCCAACGGTATGCTCCTCTATGGTCCTCCGGGATGTGGCAAAACCTTTGTGGCAGAGATGTTTGCCGAGGAGTCGGGGTTGAACTTCAAGATGGTCAAGGCATCGGATTTGGGAAGTTCATATATCCACGGCACACAGGGAAAGATTGCGGAACTCTTCGCCGAGGCGCGCGCCAAAGCCCCTATGGTCATCTGCTTCGATGAGTTGGATGGTATGATTCCCAACCGCTCCGAGGTGCACAGCGAATTCTCCGCTGGTGAGGTCAACGAGTTCCTCAGCCAACTCAACAACTGCTCCGATCGTGGTATCTTCGTCATAGGCACCACAAACCGCCCCGAGAAGATAGACCCTGCGGTGTTGCGCACAGGACGTATGGACAAGATTCTCTATGTCGATATGCCTGATACTGAGGCGCGTAAGGAGTTGTTTCGCCTGAACATCGGTCGCCGCTACACCGACGATGCTATCAACCTCGACACCCTTGCCACGGCGACTGAGGGCTACATTGCCAGCGACATCGCCTACATCGTCAACGAGGCGGCGCTCACAGCAGCCATCGACGACGTGCCACTCTCCGAGGCTATACTCCTTGCGCAGATTACCGCCACACGCAGTTCGCTCTCTAAGGATGACATAGCAGAGTATGAGCGTATGCGCCAGCGTTACGATAGTCAGAATAGTCGCACTCCACGCCGCAAACTTGGTTTTAATGTGCAGCAGGAGTGATGCTTTGTAGTTGCGGTGTTTGAAAATTCCATATTTTTTTCGTATCTTTGTGCGTTAATTCGGATTAATAAACATCATACGATGAAGAACATACGTAACTTTTGCATTATTGCACACATCGACCACGGTAAGAGTACGCTTGCTGACCGTCTTTTGGAGAAGACTAACACGCTGAATCAACGCGAGATGCAGGCTCAGGTACTCGATGATATGGATCTCGAGCGCGAGAAGGGTATCACCATCAAGAGCCACGCCATTCAGATGGAGTACAAGGCGAAGGATGGCCAGACATACACACTCAACCTTATCGACACCCCAGGACACGTCGACTTTTCTTACGAGGTGTCGCGTGCTATCGCCTCGTGCGAGGGTGCGTTGCTTGTTGTGGATGCCACACAGGGTATCCAGGCGCAGACAATCTCAAACCTCTACCTTGCTTTGGGTCAGGATCTTGAGATTATCCCTGTGCTCAACAAGATCGACTGCGAGTCGGCTATGATCGACGAGGTTAAGGATCAGATTATCGACCTTATCGGATGCAAGGACGAGGATATCCTCCTGGCATCGGGTAAGACAGGTTTGGGTGTTGAGGAGGTGCTTGAGGCTATCGTGGAGCGTGTTCCTGCTCCTCAGGGTGATGAGAACGCACCACTCCAGGCTCTTATCTTCGACTCGGTGTTCAACCCATTCCGTGGTGTCATCGCCTACTTCCGTGTCTTCAATGGTACTATCCGCAAGGGCGAGCACGTTAAGTTCTTCAACACCGGCAGCGAGTATGATGCCGATGAGATTGGTGTTCTCAAGTTGAAGATGGTGGCTCGCGACGAGATTAAGGCGGGCGACGTAGGATATATCTGCTCGGGTATCAAGAACTCTACGGATGTGAAGGTGGGTGATACCATCACCTCTGTTGCCAACCCAGCGTTGGAGGCTATCGCAGGTTTCGAGGATGTGAAGCCTATGGTCTTCGCCGGTGTATATCCCGTCGAGGCAGACCAGTACGAGGATTTGCGTGCCTCGCTCGAGAAGTTGAAACTCAACGATGCATCGCTCACGTTCGAGCCTGAGAGTTCGTTGGCGTTGGGCTTTGGTTTCCGTTGCGGTTTCTTGGGTCTCCTCCATATGGAGATTATCCAGGAGCGCCTATATCGTGAGTTCGATATGGATGTTATCACCACAGTGCCTAACGTATCCTACCACATCACAACCACCCAGGGTGAGGAACTCGAGGTGCACAACCCTTCGGGACTCCCCGAGATTACCAAGGTTGCAAAGATTGAGGAGCCATATATCCTTGCGCAGATTATCACAAAGTCCGACTTCCTCGGCAACGTGCTGAAACTATGCATCGACAAGCGTGGTGTTATGAAGAATCAGACCTTCATCACCCAGGATCGTGTGGAGGTGAACTTCGAGATGCCACTCTCGGAGATTGTCTTCGACTTCTACGATAAGTTGAAGAGTATCTCAAAGGGTTATGCCTCATTCGACTACCACCGTACCGGCTACCAGGTGTCGAAACTCGCTAAGTTGGATATCCTCCTCAATGGCGAGCCTGTGGATGCCTTGTCGTCACTCATCTATGCCGACCACGCCTACGACTTCGGTCGTAAGATGTGTGAGAAGTTGAAGGAACTTATCCCACGCCAGCAGTTCGATATTGCCATCCAGGCGGCTATCGGTGCTAAGATTATCGCCCGCGAGACTGTTAAGGCTGTGCGTAAGGATGTAACTGCCAAGTGTTATGGTGGTGATATCTCGCGTAAGCGTAAACTTCTCGAGAAGCAGAAGGCTGGTAAGAAGCGTATGCGTCAGGTGGGCTCAGTGCAGGTGCCACAGTCGGCGTTCCTTGCAGTGCTTAAGATGGATTAATTCATTGCGAAAAAGGTTAACCTATGATAAAGAAAACATTATTGGCGGCGGTGATGCTTCTCTCTGCAGTGTCACTATCGGCCCAGTGGTATCAGCCTACGCCAGAGAATATTAAGGCTCGCGAGGAGTTTGCCGATGCTCGTTTTGGTATCTTCCTTCATTGGGGTATCTACAGTATGTTTGCACAGGGCGAGTGGTATATGCAGAATGCGGGTCTCAACCGCGATGAGTATGCCAAGGCTGCCGATGCTTTCTACCCTCATCGTTTCAATGCCGATGAGTGGGTGAAGGCTATCAAGGATGCTGGTGCTAAGTATATCTGCTTCACAACACGTCACCACGATGGCTTCTCGATGTGGGATACCGAGCAGTCGGAGTTCAACATCGTCGACGCTACGCCATTTGGTCGTGATGTTGTCAAGGAGTTGGCGGATGCTTGCCAGAAGCACGGCATAAAACTCCACTTCTACTACTCACACATCGACTGGTTGCGTGATGACTACCCACGAGGTCGCACAGCGCGCAACGTCACAGGTCGTGATGAGTCGAAGATTGACTGGGCTCACTACTACGACTTTATGAATCGTCAGGTTACCGAACTTCTTACAAACTATGGCCCTATTGGCGCTATATGGTTTGATGGTTTGTGGGATCACGACGAGGATAAGACACCTTTCAACTGGCAACTCGACGAGCAGTATGCTATGATTCACAAGTTGCAGCCATCGTGTCTCATTGCCAACAACCACCATATCACACCTTTCGAGGGTGAGGATATCCAGATTTTCGAGCGTGACCTTCCTGGTGAGAACACCCACGGCTTGTCGGGTCAGGATATCAGCCGTCTGCCTTTGGAGACCTGCCAGACTATGAACGGTATGTGGGGCTATAAGATTATAGATCAGAACTATAAGTCTCCTGAGACCCTCATTCGCTACCTCGTGAGCGCTGCGGGTAAGGGTGCAAACCTTCTTCTCAACGTAGGCCCTCAGGCTAATGGTGAGTTGCCAGCAGCAGCGTTGGAGCGTTTGAAGGCTATGGGTGAGTGGCTCGCGGTATATGGCGAGACTATCTATGGCACCGAGGCTGGTGACGTCAAGCAGCAGCAGTGGGGTTGCACAACACGCAAGGGCGACAAACTCTATGTCCACATCTTCGAGTTGGAGGATGAGATGCTCTACTTGCCTCTCGATTGCAAGGTTGTGAGCGCCAAGGCATTTGTGTCTGGCGAGCCTGTTAAGTTCCAGAAGGTGGCAAAGGGTGTTGTTCTCAACCTCGGTAAGTTGTCGCCAGCGACAGATTATGTCATCGAGGTAACCACCAAGTAATGCCCTCGGAGCATAAATTATAGTTCTAAAATCTTGAAATTTATCGCAGTTCACGTTTGTGGATTGCGATTTTTTTGTTATCTTTGCGCGTTAATCGCGCGTTTGCGTATGCAAGATGCGTGCTATAATGTTGATTGCTACGACGATTGACGTAAAAATCATATAAACTAACAAATAATTAAACTTTTAAACAATGCAGAGTAAAGGTATTATCAAGTGGTTGGCAGTGCTTTTAGGTATTGCCAGCATTTGGCAGCTCTCATTCACCTTCGTGACACGTCACGTAGAGGCAGAGGCTGCTAAGCAGGAGAACCCACAGGCTTATCTCGATGAGCAGTGGGACAAGAGTGTGTATATGGGATATACATACGGCGAGTGCAAGGAGAAGGAGTTGAACTTGGGTCTTGACCTCAAGGGCGGTATGAACGTGATGCTCGAGATCAAGGCTGAGGATGTTATCCGCACAAACGCCTACAACGACATCGCTGTAGCGTCAAACAACCTTCTTCGCGACAGCATCGAGGCAGCACTCCGCGAGGCTTCAAAGTTGGAGTCTTCAGCAGCAGTTGTTGATGCATATGTTGCAGCACTCTCGGCTGAGGATCTTATGGCTATCTATGGCACCGAGGATAAGGCTGCTGTAGCAAAGGATCTCAACGAGCACATCACAGGTTCTGTGGCTAAGATGAACGAGGTGTTGGCTACACGTATCGACCTTCTTGGTGTTGTACAGCCAAACATCCAGCCTGTAGCAGGTACAAACCGTATTATGGTTGAGTTGCCAGGTGTTAAGGAGCCAGAGCGTGTGAGCAAGTTGTTGGCATCTACTGCTAACCTCGAGTTCTGGACAGTATGCCAGAACGACGATGTTAACACCGTGATGGAGACATTGTTCGTAAACGCTGATGCTGTTGTTCGTGACTACCTCTTGGCACAGGGCGAGGATGAGACTGAGGTTAGCCTCACTCCACTCAGCGAGATGCTTATGACATCTTACCCTGCAATGGGCGCTGATGGCTCTACAATGACTTTCAACGTTGGTGAGCCTATCGTTGCTGCTGCTGACAAGTCTAACATCCAGCGTATCAACGAGTACCTCGCTATCGAGGGTGTTGACGCGTTGATTCCTGCAGATGTGAAACTTGCGTGGTCAAACAAGAGTTCTTTGGATAGTTCAAAGGGTGTATTCCTCCTCTATGCTTTGAAGGGTAAGGATGGTGCTATGCTCCCAGTATTGGATGGCTCAGGTATCACCTCTGCACGCGCTCAGGGTGGCCAGTATGGTGGTTTCGAGGTATCTATGACTATGGACTCTAAGACTGCAATCGAGTGGGGTAACATCACAGGTGCTAACGTAGGTCGCTCTATCGCTATCGTTTTGGATAACTACGTATACTCAGCACCACGCGTAAACGGCCGTATCGATGGTGGCTCTTCATCTATCACAGGTAACTTCTCTGCTCAGGAGGCTGAGGACTTGGCTAACGTTCTTAGTTCAGGTAAGTCTCCAGCACCTGCAACAATCATCTACTCAGAGGTTGTTGGTCCATCACTCGGTCAGCAGTCTATCAACGCTGGTTTGATCTCATTCGCATTGGCATTCTGCCTTGTGTTGCTTTATGTAGCATTCTTCTACAACCGTGCTGGTTGGTATGCTAACATCGCCCTCATCTGCAACGTATTGTTGCTCTTCGGTGTGTTGGTATCATTCGGCGCTGTGTTGACATTGCCAGGTATCGCAGGTATCGTACTTACTATGGGTATGGCTGTGGATGCTAACGTTATCATCTTCGAGCGTATCAAGGAGGAGTTGCGTGCTGGTAAGGGTCTTGCTCTTGCTATCAAGGATGGTTTCTCTAACGCTTACTCAGCGATCATCGACGGTAACCTTACTACCATCATCACCGGTGTTGTTCTCTTCTACTTCGGTACAGGTCCTGTTAAGGGCTTCGCAACAACTTTGGTGCTTGGTATCATCACATCGTTGTTCTGCGCTATCTTCATCACACGTCTCCTTATCGAGACTCGTGTAGAGCGTAAGGGTGAACTCAAGTTCTCTACAAAGATGACTGAGAACTTCTTGCAGAATGTTAAGTTCAGTTTCATCTCTAAGCGTAAGTACTCTTATGTAGTATCAGGTGCGCTTATCGTAGCATCGTTCATCTCACTCTTCACCATCGGTCTTAACCAGGGCGTAGAGTTCACAGGTGGTCGCTCATACGTTGTTAAGTTCAACGAGACTGTAAACGTTGAGGATGTTCGTGCAAGCCTCGAGCAGACTTTCGAGTCTGTTGCTGACGCTGCAAACTCTTCTATCGAGGTAAAGCAGTTTGGTGCTGACAACCAGATTCGTGTTGTTACACAGTACCAGCCTGAGGGTCTCGAGGGCGAGGAGGCTAACGACGCTGTAGACCGTTTGTTGTTCCAGGCTTTGGACAAGTATTTCACTATCGAGGACTTCGGCTTCAACGAGTTCCGTACTGCAGGTGATGGCATCGCACAGTGGGGTATCGCATCTTCAGAGCAGGTTAGCGAGTCTATCTCTTCTGAGATGACCGTAAACTCATTCATCGCTTGTCTTATCGCGTTGGTGGCTATCGGTATCTACATCGCTATCCGTTTCCGTCGTTGGCAGTGGGCTTTGGGTGCTACAGCAGCCTTGGTGCACAACGCTATCCTCGTTATCGGTATCTTCTCAATGTTGTACGCAGTAATGCCTTTCAACCTCGAGGTTAACCAGGCATTCATCGCTGCTATCTTGACTATCATCGGTTACTCTATCAACGATACAGTGGTTATCTTCGACCGTATCCGTGAGTACATTGGTCTCTATCCTAAGCGTGATATCAAGACTAATATCGACAACGCT
>JAFOCZ010000044.1 GCA_017380955.1 Alistipes sp. | reverse complement strand
GGCGCGTGTGCCGTGCACAAGGAGTAGTGCTCTGTTCTCGGGTATGCTCTCTGCCACACGTTGCGCTGGTGTGCCGTAGTGCAGGAAGTCACACTCCCACCCCATACGCTCATACCAATCCCACAACGAGCCCGACTTCTTGTAGAGCAGTGTCTCGTCGTCGCTCTCCAAAAGGTGTAGCGACAGCAGACCCTCACCACCACATAACTCCCTAAATGGCGCATCCTGCACCGAGTATGTTGAGTGCGGTGTTACCGTGGCGTTGTGGTGTCGTGCGGCGATGTCACGAAGCGACGTTGTCGATAGGTTGTTGAGTCCAAAGTGCTCAAACATAGTGTGATACTCTATCTTCGAGCGCTCCTTAACACCCATCACAAGGCTGTCGTTGGCTATGTCTGCCACAACCTCCACACCCTCGTTCCACATCCTTGCGTCGGCAACCTCTGCGGCGTGGATGCGCTCCTCATCGGTGAAGTTGTTACGCACAGCGCCTATGGCACGCGCGAAGCCCGCAAAGCCTGTTCCCTCCTCAATCTTGTTGTGGAGATACGACAACTCCAGGTGGCAGTGTGCGTTCACCATTCCTGGTATCAGGATTCCGGGGTAGAACTCCACACTCGCCATAGCGTCAAGTGCCGAGGTCTCGAGGATATCGGTGATAACGCCTCTGTCGTCCACCTCGATGACCATATTTCGCTTTAGCGCACCGTTAATCAATGCGTAGTGTGAGGCTATCCTGCGTGTCATAACGTAGTGAGTCTGAGGCTAAACTATCGCGCTCTATAACCACATCCACAACCTCCACGGTGTCGGCTACGAATGCCGTCATCAGCGCGTGGTTGAAGATTCTTATGTCTAACTGCTTGTGGTAGAGGCTATCCACACTCTGCTCCTTGGATAGTGTACGCACTATCTTGAAGTCCTTGATGGTGATATCGGGCAACTTCGACTCCTCGGAGTTAGGGTGGTAGAACATATTTATATATAGCGCCTTATGAATGGTGTCGGTGCTAAACTTTCGCGAATACTTTGCCTCGCGGTAGCGGCTGAGCATCATCGTATGGCGCATAATCTCGCTCGAGTCGGAGGTTATGAGGTATGCCTCTACACGTGAGTTACGATTCTCGTCGAGGGTGTCGATAAGGTATGTAAACGACACTGCATACTCCGCTGGTATAAGGTCATCGATGCGTATGCGCAACTTTGTGGTATCACGCAGACGCTTTACGCGTATCAGCGAGTCACTATATATAGTTCGCGTGTATGCGCGTGTAGCGATGTTCTCGATGGTGTCCAACACTATCATCTTGCGCGCCTCCACCTTCGATTCCTCGCTGAGACGCTGGTTTATCTCATACAGAAGGTCGCTGAGCATAGCACTCTTACGCTCTGTGAAGGTCATAATGGTATACTGCAGGTCATCTATCGTATAGCCATAACGGTCGAAGATAGGCTCGTAGATATACAACGAGTCGGCATTTACCTTCGCCTCGTTGATATATGCATTTGCTATATATGCGTCGTGGAATATATCCTTCAGTGTCTCATCAGGAATCACCTTTGGGCGTCCTGTGCAGGCCACAATGCCCAATGCCACAGCAATATATGCCACATATTTCAAAATGTTGTAAACCATCTCTTATCCTATATATCGCTCCTTAGGCGTGCGCGTACCGTAGCCCACGACACCACAGAGCCTGTGATTATCACAATTATTACTATTGTAGCCACATCCCCGATATTGAGGCTCACGGGGTAGTTCTCGAGCAGCGTATCTCCCGGAATCTTCACGATGCCGAAGTGCTGCTGTATGAGGGCTATGCCACAACCTATGAGTGTGCCTAACGCACATCCTGCCACGCAGAGGAGCATACCCTCGCCAACGAAGATGCGCTCTATGAGGCTACGCTTAGCACCCAATGCCCTCAGGGTCTTTATGTCGCGCTGCTTCTCGGTTATCAGCATCACCACCGCACCCACGATGGAGAACGTCGCTACGAGGATTATCAGCGCACCTATCAACATTATGGCGTACTTCTCCATACGCAATATTGCGTTTATCGAGGCATTCTTCTCCTCGCGCGTAACGCACCTAAACTCCTCACCCACAACGTTTTCTATGCTCTGGGCTACGCGCTTGGCATCCTCGCCCTCGCCGATGCGTATCGCAAGTGCCGACACACGCCCTGTGTAGTTTAGCAGTCGCTGCACACGCTCTATCTCGGCTATTGCCAGCGTAGAACTAATCTCGTTATTGCCGTTTATAGCACCTCCGAGATGTGTCGTGAGGCGTGATATGCCACCTATGGGCAGCAGCGTGGATATCTGTTTGCGGTTTAGGGCGTAGAGTTCTATCTCTGTGCCGATGCCATATGCTCCGAGTTGTCCGCATAGCGCCGTGCCGAGAAGTACGTCTCCTGCGAAGATAGACTCCAGACGTCCTGCCTCCACAAGCCCCTCCAACGCCACAACGTCGAAGTAGTCACGCGCCACACCACGTACTACCACCGTAACACGTCGTCCTGCCGAGGATGCCATAATACTCTGCTCGATGTATGGCGCTATGGCCTCCACACCCTCGATATTTGCTATCTCGGTGATATCTACCTCGTCGCT
>JAFOCZ010000043.1 GCA_017380955.1 Alistipes sp. | reverse complement strand
ATCAACAAGATAGCAACTTTTTATGGGAACTTGGGATGCACTTACCTGGCTATCGGTCATAGGACTTATGATAGCGGCTTATCTGCTCGGCTCTATACCGAGTGCTGTATGGATTGGCAAGAAATATTATGGCATAGATATTCGCGAGCACGGCTCTAAGAATGCTGGTACTACGAATATGCTCCGCGTACTCGGCAAGCGCGCAGCACTACCAGTGTTCATCATCGACTACTTCAAGGGTTTCGTTGCCGTAATCCTCACATCGCTAATGCGCTACGACGACAACGTCTCTGAGGCGTGGCTCATCAACTTGCGCATCATCGCCACGGCGTTTGTGGTCTTGGGACACATCTACCCCATCTTCGCAGGTTTCAAGGGTGGCAAGGGTGTCGCAACGCTTCTCGGCGCAGGTACGGGCATCTACGCCCCTATCCTTATGCTCTGCTTCGGCGTGTGGTGTCTTGTCTTTGCCCTCTGGCACTATGTGTCGCTGGCATCTATGGTTGCAGGTTGCTGCTACCCTACCCTTGTGCTCATCTTCTCTACGATGACCTACGATGCCGATGCTCCATTCCAGAGCATACCGTTCATCATCTTCTCGTGGCTTGTGGCGATACTCCTTGTGTGGACACACCGCAAGAACATCAGCCGCCTGAGAGAGGGCACAGAGTCCAAGATATACCTATGGGGTGACCCTAACGAGGAGAATAAGGAGACCGAAGAGACTCCTGACAACGAAACAAAATAGATAAAAGATACTGACAATGAGAAAGTTTATAATGATGATCGTGGCCATCGCTGCCACCGTTGCTGCCTCGGCACAATCTTTCGACGCAAAGTTCGACGATGCCACACTACGCCTCGACTACACCTTTATGGGTAACGCCACGGAGCAGTATATCGCCATCGCCGACCTCTCCACTACGCCTAATTGGTGGGGACGTCGCATAAACCTCGACACCACACCCCTCAAGGGTAATGGCGACCTCACGTTGCGTGATAGCGCCACGGGCGAGGTGCTCTACAAGACCTCCTTCTCATCGCTATTCCAGGAGTGGATAACAACCCCCGAGGCGCTCACCGTAACCAAGAGTTTCGAGTTTACGCTGCTTGTCCCAAAGCCTAAGCAGAGCGTCGTGGCAACCCTTGTGCTCCGTGACAACACAGATAAGGAGAGTAGCCATACCTTCACCATCGACCCTCGCGATGTCCTCATCCGTGACGATAGCAAAATAGCACCACTGCCCTACACCTATATACATAAGGGTGGTGACTCCAAGGAGTGCATCGACGTGGCAATAGTTGCCGAGGGCTACACCTCGGAGGAGATGGAGTTGTTTATGGAGGATGCAAAGATTACCGCCGAGGAGATATTGTCGTATGAGCCTTTCAAGAGCCACCGCGACAAGTTTAACTTCATCGCCGTGGCATCACCATCCAAGGATAGCAACGTCAGCGTACCACAGCAGGAGGCGTGGCGCTCTACAGCCGTAGGCTCTAACTTTATGACATTCTATATGGCTCGCTACCTCACCTCGGGCAACGTATATGCTATGTACGACATCGTGACTAACATCCCTTGTGAGCACTTCGTAATCTTGGCAAATACCGATACCTATGGTGGTGGCGGCATCTACAACTCCTATACCCTCACCACGGCTCACCACCGCGACTTCCGCCCTGTTGTTGTCCACGAGTTCGGACACTCGTTCGCAGGTCTTGGTGACGAGTATTTCTACGACAATGCCGACGACAACGACAATATGCACTCACTGAAGCACGAGCCTTGGGAGCCTAACATCACCACTATGGTGGACTTCGACTCCAAGTGGGCAGATATGGTTGCCGAGGGTGTTGAGATTCCTACCGCCGTAACCCCTGAGCGCACCGCAAACTACGTGGTAGGCGCTTATGAGGGTGGTGGTTACTTGTCGAAGGGTATCTTCCGCCCTACGGATGTCTGCCGTATGCGTAACAACACCGCAGAGCGCTTCTGTCCTGTCTGCGAGCGCGCTATAGAGCGTGTTATCCTCCACCAGGCGGAGTAACCTACCGCTAAGCAGAATGATAAATGGAGTGTCCCTCGGGGCACTCCATTCTTTGTTACCATATGGCATCATAGCGTTCTTCAACCTTACTCCAATCTATAACCTTCCAAAGGTTGTCGATGGCATCCTTACGCATATTGCGATAGTCGATGTAGTATGCGTGCTCCCACACGTCGATACATAGGAGCGGTATGAGACTATCGGTGAGTGGCGTTCCGGCATTGCTCTTCGATACTATGTAGAGCCTGCCGTCGTGGTCGGAGGCAAGCCATACCCACCCCGAGCCAAATAGCGATAGCGCCATCGTTGTCATACGCTGCTTCAGTTCGTCGAAAGAGCCAAACTCCTCGTCTATACTGCGTCGCAACTCCCCCGTTGGGTGGTGCTTGGCGCGTGGCGATAGTGACTCGAAGAGAAACACGTGATTCCACACCTGCGCGGCATTGTTGAATATCGCACCATCGCTGCTGCGTATTATATCCTCGAGGGGCATCTGCTGGTAGCGCGTATCGGCAATAAGTTCGCCGAGTTTCGCTACATAGGTTGCGTAGTGCTTGTCGTGATGAAAGTGCATAGTCTCCGCCGAGACATAGGGCTCGAGAGCATCGTAGGCATAAGGGAGTTCTACGAGCGTCAGGAGCGACGTTGCGAGTGTTGTCATTGTCATAATCGTGAGTTTTAATGTTAGACACCCTACACACTACAACAATTGCTCCAAAGTCCGCACGTTGGTGGTTATATGGGTAGAGATGGAAAGTGAAAAGTGAAAAGTGAAAAGTATGGTGTCTGCGACGGTTTTAATTTATGGGGATTGATAGGGATTGATGGGGAGAGATAGGGAAATACCCATAACTACCCATAACTACCCATCAATCACCGTCTACATCAGCGCGATTAATTTCTTGTCAGAATGGGTTAGATTTGGCCTATCGCAAAAGAATAGACCAAGGGATAGTACAAGAAGTACAGCCCTTGGTCTATTACTTTTTGGGATGGGTCGAAGATGACCCATTATCACAAGAAATTACTTGATGACGAGCAACGCCTGATCAGCCGCCACCGTATCACCCTCCGCTACGAGAAGTCCGAGAACCTCACCAGCATAGTCTGATGATATAGAGTTCTCCATCTTCATAGCCTCGAGGATCATAACCTCCTGACCTACGGTAACCTTGTCACCAGCCTTTACCTTAATCTCGATTACACGACCTGGAAGTGGTGCGTTCACGGTGTTGCCATCCGCAGCAGTTACCTTACGCTCTGCAACCTCTGCGCCATCGTCGTCCATAGAGTCTGCAACCTCGATGAGGATAGCATCTGCAGCCACGGTGTCACCCTCGGCAACAAGAATCTGCTTCACGAAGCCAGCGTAGTCGGTGGTTATAGAGTTCTCCATCTTCATAGCCTCGAGGATCATAACCTCCTGACCTGCAGACACCTTATCACCAACCTTAACCTTCAACTCGATAACACGACCTGGAAGTGGAGCACATACGGTCTTACCTGTTACAGGACGCTTAGCACCAGCAGCAGCGCCAGCCTTAGCGCTCTCGATCTCGATGATAACGCCCTCAGCCTGAACGGTGTCACCCTCCTTCACGATAATCTGCTTAACGCGACCTGCGAAGTCAGAGGTGATAGAGTTCTCCATCTTCATAGCCTCGAGGATAGCAACCTCCTGACCTACGGTAACCATATCGCCAACCTTAACCTTCATCTCGATAACACGACCTGGGAGTGGAGCAACGATAGTGTCGCCAGTGATAGGCTGAAGTTCTACAGTCTCCTCCTTAGCGAGTGATGGGTCTGCAGCAACCTTCTCTGCGTATGCAGCCTCCTTAACACCTGTGAGGTATGCCTTAGCTACGAGTGGGAACAACTCCAACAAAAGCTCCTCCTTCTCGTTCTCAGCCAAGAGAACACCACCTGCCTTCTCCAATACTGGGTTTGGCTGCTTCTGGTACTTCGATGTATCGTAAGGACGCTCCTCACGGAAGCCACAAATCTTCTCGCGGAAGTCTTCACTAATCTTGACAGGTGTGCGGCCGTAGTCACCCTTAACCAAGCCTACGAACTGTGCAGACTTATTAGTATACATAGCACGACCAGCCTTCTCATCCATAGCGCAGTTTACAGCCTGAGCACCTACAATCTGCGATGTTGGGGTTACGAGAGGTGGAAGACCCGCAGCGAGACGCACTGGAGGAATCAACTCCATAGCGCGTGGGAGGATATCCTCAGCACCCAACTGCTTCAACTGTGCCACCATATTTGAGTACATACCACCAGGGATCTCAGCATCCTGAACGAGTTTGTTAGGCGCTGGGAAGCCGAAGTATGCCTCGATAGCCTGTGATGCCTCGAGGAGTTCATCCCAGTTCTCAGCCTGCGCTGCAGCAACGCAGCGGTCGAGCAATGCGTCAACCTCAGCAGGAACAGCGTCTACAAGTGGGTTAAATGGCTTTGGAAGTGGCTTCTCAGCACCGAATACCGAGATCTCGAGTTCCTTACGGATATCCTTCAACTGCTCGTTAATCTTTGCCACAGCCTCCATATTAGCACCCAACTCAATGCCGAGTTTCTTACAGAAGAGGTATACCAACTCCACTGCAGGAGCACCGGTACCACCACCAAACCACCAGCAGTTAGTATCTACGATGTCTACACCCGCAACGATAGCAGCATATACAGAGCCAAGACCATAACCTGGAGTACAGTGAGTGTGGAAGTCTACCACAACGCCGAGTTCCTTCTTGAGGAGTTTGATAAGACCTGCTACACGTGCTGGAGGGATAAGACCTGACATATCCTTGATGGTGATCATATCAGCACCCAACTCTGCCATCTGGCGAGCCTTGTCGAGGAAATACTCATCGGTAAATACCTTCTCGTGCTCCTCGCCATCGCTGTACTTAGGATCTACGGTGTAACATACTGCGCAGTCGGCGATACCACCATACTGCTTGATATACTTGATTGTAGACTTAACGTTGTCTACGTCGTTCAAAGCGTCGAAGATACGCATAATGCCCAAGCCGCTCTCGATAGCGTTACGAGAGAAACCGTCGATAATCTCGTCGGTGTAAGGTGCATAACCAAAGAGGTTACGACCACGTGAAAGGGCTGTGAGTTTCGATACGTCACCTACCGCCTTCTTGATAGTCTCGAGACGAGTCCAGGGGTTCTCGTTGAGATAACGCATCACAGAGTCGGGCACAGCACCGCCCCATACCTCCATAGCATAGAAACCAGCATCCTTGTAGTAAGGAAGACAGCGGTCTACCTGCTGCTGAGTCATACGTGTTGCGAAAGACGACTGCTGACCGTCGCGCAACGTAAGGTCACGAATTTTAAGAATCCTTGCCATAATTTTAGAAAGGTTTTTATAGTTAGTTTTAGGTTTTTCGTCGCATCAGATAACGCCACACGCGGCGTTATCGAATAACAAATTTAAGGTTTTTTTCCTAAAAAAACAAATTTTTCTTAAAAAAAGTGATTTTAGTTTATAGAAAGCAATTAGTAGTGAGTAGTGAGTAATGAGTAATGAGTAATGTTTTGCCTCTGCGAGGCAATTACAAAGTGAAAAGTGAAAGGTGAAAACTGAAAAGTAAGGTGCGCGGAGCGCGCGGTTTATTTTTGGGTAGTTATGGGTATTTCCCTATCTCTCCCTATTAATCCCCATCTCTCCCCAAATAAAATAAACCGCGTCATACCGAGGAGGCGCACGGTATTGTGCCTCAAGAGGTTATACGTTCGCTGCGCCGACGTGGGTATCTACCGCTGGAATATTCATCGAGGGTTGTGCTTGATAGT
>JAFOCZ010000042.1 GCA_017380955.1 Alistipes sp. | reverse complement strand
GAGAACAAACCCGAGTCATCGCGATGGTATCCTGGTGCGGGTATATACCGCAATGTGCACATTATCGTAACCGAGGATGTCCACGTTCCGGTGTGGGGTACGCAGTTGACAACGCCACGTGTGTCGGAGGAGTTGGCACTTGTGAAGTTGCGCACCCAGGTTGAGGGATATGCCAAGGAGGATAGCGATAACCTGCGTATCGAGACCACAATCTTCGATGCTGAGGGTAACGCCGTAGCCTCGGCAACGGATGCGCTGAGCAGATACGAAGAGTCTGTGTTTGAGCAGAGAATAGATGTTGAGAATCCAAAGTTGTGGTCTGTGGAGTCACCAACGCTCTACACCGCAGTGTCGAAGATATATCTTGGTGCGGAACTCAAGGATGAGTATACCACACGTTTTGGTATTCGCACCATAGAGATTATCCCCGACAAGGGTATGTTCATCAATGGTGTGGAGACCAAGTTTAAGGGTGTCTGCAACCACCACGACCTCGGCCCTTTGGGTGCTGCGGTCAACGATGCTGCCATACGTCGCCAGATTCGCATTTTGAAGGATATGGGATGTAACGCCATCCGCACCTCGCACAATATGCCAGCGCCGGAGTTGGTTGAGGCGTGTGACGAGATGGGTATGATGCTTATGCCTGAGACCTTCGACGAGTGGCGCACTGCGAAACTCTCAAATGGCTATCACAACTACTTCGACGAGTGGGCAGAGCGTGACCTGGTGAATCTGCTTCGCCACTATCGCAACAACCCAAGTGTGGTGATGTGGTGCATAGGCAACGAGGTGCCCGACCAGGGAGATGTTGTGTGGGGTCCAAAACTCGCACGCTTCCTGCAGGATATATGCCACCGCGAGGATCCTACACGTCCTGTGACAAATGGTATGGATCAGCCTGATAATGTGGTTATAATCACCAATATGGCGGCTATGATGGATGTTGCGGGCTTCAACTACCGCCCTCACCGCTATGCCGAGAACTACCTACGTCTGCCACAGCAGATTATCCTCGGCTCGGAGACCGCCTCTACCGTCAGCAGCCGTGGTGTCTATAAGTTCCCTGTCGAGCGTCGCTCAATGGCTACCTACGACGACCATCAGTCATCGTCATACGATGTTGAGCATTGCGGATGGTCAAACCTTCCTGAGGATGATTGGATCTGGCACGAGGACTTTGCGTGGGGCATAGGTGAGTTTGTGTGGACAGGCTTCGACTATCTCGGTGAGCCAACGCCATACTACACCGATTGGCCAAGCCACTCATCGTTGTTCGGTATTGTGGATCTTGCAGGATTGCCTAAGGATCGCTACTACCTCTATCGTAGCCATTGGAATAAGGATGTTGAGACCCTTCACATCTTGCCACACTGGACGTGGCCAGGACGTGAGGGTGAGACTACACCGATATTCGTATATACCAACTACCCAAGTGCCGAGTTGTTCATAAATGGTGTTAGCCAGGGTGTGCGCACCAAGGATTTGACTATCACGGCAGAGGGTACTATGGAGCATCCTGAGACTGCCACATCGTTCAAGCGTCAGCAGCGCTACCGCCTGATGTGGATGGATACGAAGTACGAGCCAGGTGAGGTGAAGGTTGTGGCATACGACAACGATGGTAATGCTGTTGCCGAGAGCGTGGTACGCACCGCAGGTAAGCCTCATCACATAGAACTCGTTGCTGACCGCGATGTTATAAAGGCTGATGGCAGGGATTTGTCGTTTATCACTGTGCGTGTGGTAGATAAGGATGGTAACCTCTGCCCCGATGCTCAGCATTTGGTGGAGTATAGCGTTAAGGGCGAGGGTTTCTATCGTGCTGGTGCAAGTGGTAACCCTGTGTCGCTGGAGTTGTTCCACGAGCCTCATATGAAGGTCTTCAACGGTATGATGACAGCCATAGTGCAGAGCCACGACATCCCAGGTGAGATAACCCTCACGGCAAAGGCAAAGGGTCTTAAGTCTGCAAAAATCGTAATTAAAACCGAGTAGCGAGTATGGATATGTTGATAATCCTTGTGAGTATTCTCGTGTCGATTGTCGTGGGAATACTCCTAAATCGTATTTTCAGTAAGCAGAGTGGTGATAGTGGGACACTTGTTGCCGAGAATGAGTCTTTGAAGCGTACTCTCGAGGAGCGTAACCATAGGATAGAGACTCTGAATCAGCAGATTAGCCGCCTTACGTCGGAGCGTGATGTGGAGCGTGCAAGGTGTGAGGGTCTCGCCGAGCAACTTGCCGAGCGTGCGGAGGAGCATAAGGCGCAACTTGCCGTGGCGATGAACGCTGCGGAGGAGCGACTGCGCGAGGCTAAGGAGGAGGCGCGTGTGGCATTGGAGAAGCAGGTGGCGCAGATGAAGGAACTCTATGAGCAGCAGTTGCAGCAGTTGCAGAGTTCCACAACGCAACTTATGGAGCAGATGCGTGAGATGACACGCGCCGAGGCCGAGGGTCAGCGCAAACTTATCCAGGAGCAGATGCAGACAACATCGGAGCGTGTTCTAAAGAGCAGACAGGAGGAACTCGATGCGCGAAACATAGAGAGTGTGTCGCGTATCGTAGACCCCCTGCGTGAGAGTCTGAAACTTATGACCGAGGCTCTGGATACCACCAAGCGCGAGCATCACGATACTATGACACGCCTCGATGCGCGTATAGAGGAGAATCTGCGTAATAGCCGCGAGTTGGGTCTTACGGCAGAGCGTCTTGCCAATGCTCTCACGGCGGAGGTTAAGGTGCAGGGTAACTTCGGCGAGATGCGTCTTCGCAAACTCCTTGAGGATTTGGGACTTGAGGAGAATACGCACTACATCACCCAAAAGGCGCTTATCGACAAATATGGCAAGAAGATAAAGGTTGAGGATGATGAGGATGGCACAAAGCGCAAGGCTCTTATCCCCGACTTCATACTACGCTTCCCCAATAAGCGTGATGTTATCGTGGACTCTAAGGTGGCACTTACGGCCTATGAGCGCTATGTGAATGCTGAGAGCGCCGAGGAGAAGTCGCACTGGCTTGCCAAGCATATAGAGGCTATACGCACACACGTTGATGGTCTTGCGAAGAAGGACTACTCGATGTATCTCGACTCGCACTACTCCAAACTCAACTTCGTGATTATGTATATGTTCCAGGAGTCGGCGCTGAGCCTCGCTCTTATGAACGACACAGGCTTGTGGCGCTATGCCTACGACCGAGGAGTGCTCATTATGGGTCCGCAGACTATGTATATGAATCTCCGTATCTTGGAACTTATGTGGGTGCAGATACGTCAACTCGCCAAGCAGGAGGAGATTATCAAGCAGGCAGAACTTATCATAGAGCGCACACAGTTGTTCGCAGGGCGACTGAAGATTACGGAGAAGAATATGAAAGAGGTGCTTAAGGACTTCAAGAAACTAAGCACTACAACGGCGGATGATGGCAAGAGTATCATCACTCCAGCGCGTAACCTCATAAAGTTAGGTGTTCGCCAAAAGAAGGATAAGACCGACCTTACAGAGATATTTGTAGAGGATGATGAGGAGATTCTTATCGGTGATGAGCCACCTACAATAGAAATTGATGAGGAAGCAAGTGACGAGTAAATCACAAAGTAGAGGGTTGTCCGACAAGACAACCCTCTACTTTTACTATTCGCAGCATTTGCAATTAGACTTAGACCTAGACTTAGACCTAGACTTAGACTTCGATTTATTCTTACTCTTTACCTTAACCTTGACCTTGTCACCCTCGCGAAGGAACTTAGGGCGACCGAAGTTAAACGCTACACCAGCATATAGATTCAACGACTTTGCGTAGCGTGACAAGAGCAGTGGCTTGCCACCAAGCATCTCCAACTCTGGACCTACCACAAAGTTAGGGTCGATGAAGTCAGCAGCAACGTAGATGTTCAACGCGCTTGGGTGGATGTTGATAGCAGCACCAAAGACTCCAGGGCGGTTTTTGTTGAAGAATGTGTGGCTTGCGGTGAGGGTAATCCAGTTCACAGGGCGGATGTTGAACGACGCTGTGAGTTCGGTGAGGTAGGAGTCGTTGAAGAACTCGGTATGCGACAACACACCCACAGCGAAGTGGTTACGCAAGAAGTTATACTCCACGCCGGCGTTGATATTGAAGTTTAGGCGCGAGGTGTACTGCGTAGGAGTGCAGTCGCCAATAAGTCTGTCGAGGTCGATGCCACCATCAGCATCTATCTCTCCGCTCTCGAAATCTACGCCATTGAAGTAGAAGTTACCATTAATCTCACCATTAGCATAAGTTTGTGACTTCCAACGGATAAAGCCTAAGTCGGTTACGGCAGCAGATATCTTGAGGTGGTTGCTGAAAAGGCGCACCTCGGCGCCGAGATCTATTGCCGCACCGAAACTACGAGCCTTGCCAAGCATCGCCCAAGGGTCGAGATTCATCAAGTCAGCAAAGCCAGGATTTGTCTTGCCCTTCATCTTATTCTGGTCGAAAACCACGGCGTTACCATACCACTGACCATTCAAGTCACCACGCACGCCATCCTCGCCAACGTTGAGCGCCAACTGTGAGAATGAGGCGTTTACGTTCGCCAAGCCCACCAAGAACTTAGCCTTGACACCGATATTTACCCATTTGGTAACGCGGAACGATGTGCCGAGGTATGCATCGAGGTATCCTGTGGCGGTAAGTTGTGCATTGCCCATATCGTAGACACCATTACCTAACGTCTTAACGGCGCGGAAGAGATCCTTAGAGAGTGTGAAGTCTCCCGAAAGGCGCTGGTTGATACCAAAGGTCCAATACATCTTACCCGAATAGAATCCCACGCCCAAGATGTTGACACTCTCGCGGAGATTCATATTCAGATTCTCGGGGAGGCGTTTTAGGAACTCATCAGCGCTAACAGAACCGTGCAGTGCTGTCACAAGACCGCCATCGCGCTGATAGATAAAATTGTCGACAGAGAGGAAGTTACTACCAGCGTGGATGCCTACGCCCGACATACCTGGCAACGCGAGGTAGCCTCGTGTAGGTGCAAGGGCGGGGTTTAGGTCGTTACGGAAGTAACTACCCTCCATATGGTATGAGGTACGCGACTGTGCCACAGCAAACTGCGAGACAAAGATAGCGACAAGAGCAATGAGTGTGTATAGTATCTTTTTCATAATCAATCGCATAACTACTTATTTGATCCAATAAAATCCTTTATATCTGCGGTCACGTTACTGAGTTCCAGCCACAACGTAGCACCTATATACTGATCCTCGTTGATAGCCACATCACCCTCGGCATCGCTCTTCGCCGATACCTTGAAGGCTATGCCATCCACCTCGGCCAACTTCGCCACGTCGAGACCCTTGCCATCCTTGTTGGCAACATTCAGGCGCAGTGTGCTAACCTCCTCTGCGTTACCATCCTTAGAGCCATCCACACGACCATTGCCCTCCTCGAACTCCACGATGAGGTCTACTGCCTCGCCATTCTCATCCTGCAACTCCGCCTCAGCCAAAAGTGCCAGCGGTGTTGTGTTGGTAATCTCGACAACTATCGTCACATCGCCAACGTGGACATCATACTGGGCAACCTGCGAGAATAGGCTGCTGAAGCCTCCAAACTCATCGGCATATGAGATGCTCAACTTATTGTTGAGAGCCACAGGCACATCTATAGAGTAGTCGTAGTTAATGGCAAACACATCATCTACGTAGAGGGTATGTTTCTCAGAGGAGTCTACGCTTACGGCGAGTTCCACGCTGAGCAGCGATGGCACAACACCCGCGAGCAACTCATCGAAGTCCACCTCTACGAATGTGCAGTCGTATTCGGGACGCTCACCGGCGATGACAATCTTATTCTTCGAAGGCACTACGTCGCCATTCTCGTATGTTGCTGGCTCGAGTGTGATATCGCCGAACTCAAGTCTGCGGTCTGTGTCGTCGCTAAGCACGCCATTTGCCACAAGAGGCAATGTCAGAGGATTCTCAACATTGAGGGTGATGACAGGCGAGAGACCGATACCCTCGATAACTAACTCGCCGAGATCCATATTCTCGGTCTTGATGTTGAAATCCTGCT
>JAFOCZ010000041.1 GCA_017380955.1 Alistipes sp. | reverse complement strand
GAGGGTGGCGAGGCGGAGATTCCTTATACTATCAGTCAGCCTACGGAGGGCGTAACGCTCGAGGCTACAACAACTTCGGAGTGGGTTACCATCACCGTTGCGGAGAGCATACACCTCACTATAGCGCCAAACACTGCGGCAGAGTCACGCGTGGCGATTATCAATATCACCTATGGTGCTGATGAGTGTGGCGTTGCGGTGCAGCAGGCGGGTGCTATGAGCGATAATGATGGTGGTGCGAAAATCACCGTGCAGCCCCGAAAGGTAAAGGTGTCGGCAATGGGTGGTCAGAGCAGCGTTGAGTACCTGTTGTCGGGTGCTGAGGAGGGCGCTGTGATAGATGCTGCGGCAGATGCTGAGTGGATTACGGGTATCGCTGTAGAGAGCCGCGAGGTGCTCTTCACAGTGGCGAAGAACAAGTCTACAGCGCAGCGCGAGGCAACACTCACACTCAGTTACGGCAACGCAACGGCAACTGTTGCCATCACACAGGAGGGTGCTGTGGAGGATGTTGTGCTTATGGCATCGAACACCACACCTCGTGTAGGCGAGAGCGTGAAGTTCAGCGTTGTGTATGGTGGTGAGGATGTAACCGCTGAGGCTAAGATTTGCGATTACTACACCAAGGAGGAGGTTGCCAATCCTTTGAAATTTGACAAGGTCGGCGAGCGTGCCTTTGAGGCTAAGTATGATGGCAAGACATCAAAGTTGGTGTCAATTGTTGTATATCCTGCTAATGCCCCCGATTTCCCTGTGGATGGCGACGAGGATAACTACAACTTCAAATATCGTATGTTGCTTATCGACCACACAGGTACTGATTGCGGTTATTGCCCATATATGATGGAGTCGCTAAAGACTATCGAGGAGGATCCTGCATATAACGACTACTTCAACGTTGCTATGGCACACTCGTATAACACGAGCGACCCTGCATACTCAAATACCGCACTCACAATGCGCTACTACTACCAGAAGACGCTAAAGGTGCTCACAGGCTTCCCAACCCTCACATACAACTATCAGTATGGTGACTCGGCGGGTAGCAACATATCCTATGTTATGAATCACTTCGGTAAACTCAAGAAGGAGAGCACCGATGCGGCGGTGGCAGTGGCAGCAACGCTCGATGGCGATAAGGTTATTGTCAGTGCATCGCTAAAGTCTAAGGAGGCACGTAGTTACAAGTTCAACATCCTGCTTCTCGAGGATGATATCTATGGTAAGCAGAATGGAGCGTGGGAGACTTGGATGAGCACCCACAATAACGCTATCCGCGCAAGTTATGCCACAATAAGCCAGAGCGATATATCGGGCGAAGAGTGGGGCTATGTGGCTGCTGAGACCACATCGAGAAAGGTCTTTGAGATGAAGATTGAGAATAACCGTGTGGTGAAGGCAAACTGCAAGGTGCTGGTGATAATCGCAGCGAAGGATGCCAACTACAACGACAAATATGAGGTCGTGAATACCACAATGTGTGACCTCGGAGAGAGCAAACCTTTTGAATACAGATAAACAAACTAAAACCTAAAACAAAATCTTAACTAAAAAATGAAAAAGTTCTTTTTGCTTTTTGCACTTTGTGCATTTGCATTCGCTGCGTGCGAGAAGACCTCTGTGGAGACGCCTAAGGGAAAACTCACACTCACCTCTAAGTCTGTTATGAACTTCGAGGCTGCGGGTGGTGCAGGTGAGATTACCTATGCTTTTGTCGAGGAGGAGACACGTGTTAATCAGGTTACTGCAATAGCGGTTGTTGACTGGATTACAGACGTTACAGTGGGTGATAATAAGGTGACCTTCAATGTCGCTGCTAACAATGGTGATGAGCGTAGCGCTACTATCAAGGTTGAGTATGGCTCAGACAGTTTCCAGGTTATGATTAGCCAGGCAGGTGGTGCAGTATCTGCAGAGGTTAACTTCACCGCTACACATATGGGTGGTACATTCTATGGTAAGTTCATTGTGGATGGCGGTCAGACCGAGGGCTTCAATTACCACATCATTATGTCGGATCACCAGCCAAGCCTTCCAAATCTACACAACGGCTACACAGAGTATCGCTTCGATATCTACGCTGGCGAGACATCAGAGTTCAATAGCGAGGTACGTATCCCTGTAGGTACATATACTCTCGACCACCAGCGCACAAACCGCGTAGGCACTATCGATGCGCATAAGGATTGCTCATACCACGTAAGCGCTAACAATGTCGTTTCTAACTACAAGACTTGTACTTTGGTGGTAACAGAGGATAGCATCATTGCTGACCTCACATTCTTCAATGGTGAGTCTCACCACGTAGAGTACCACGGCGAGCCTGTTATGTGTGACTACAGCGAGACAACCTATGCTGATGTATACCCTGTTAGCCCATTCACCAGCGACCATTCATTTGATGTAGATGGTGGTTATATGTATGTTAAGAACCATCCTTCACCAGTCTGGTTTCCTTCGGAAACAATGTGGCTGGCTTCTTTTGCGAGATCTCCTATGTAAGCAGTTGGCTCAAAATGTTTACTCTTTGCCAGTTCTTTTCTGGCTGCTTTTCTGAGCCACT
>JAFOCZ010000003.1 GCA_017380955.1 Alistipes sp. | reverse complement strand
TTGATGGGTGAAAAGCGGTAAGGCTGGGGTAAGGATGGAGCAAGGTTTTTCGGTGAGATTTGGAGTAGGTAAACCGATCTCATGTATATTGCATTATACTGGGGGTCGGTGAAAATGTCAATCGAGGAGCTGGTGGCGGCTGTCCAGACCGGGGATCAGAGCTTGATGGAGGAGCTGTGGGGTGCTGTTGTCAATCTGGTAAAGTGGAAAGCAAAGCGGGTAATGACTTCTCTGGAGTTGCTGAGCGACTCCAAGAGGGTAGAATTTGAGGATTTGGTACAATCCGGCTATTTCGCATTGGTGGCGGCATTGGAAACATACAAGGCTGAGTGCGGTGCGTTTTCCTCCTGGCTCATGTATCATCTGCAAACGGCCTTTGCTGATACCGCCGGATACAGGACGAAACAAGGTAGAATCGAAAACAAGGCAGACAGCTTGGATAGACCATTGGGTAACGATGATGACAGCCAGCTGATGGGTGATTTTGTTCCAGATCACACAGCGGCGGCAGCTATCGAAAACATCGAGGAACAGGAATACCAAGAGCAACTGCATGAGGCTCTGGAGGCTGCTCTGGAGGCTATTCCAGAGAAATAATGAGGGTGTTACGCAGAGTGCGCGTTCCTTGGCGGACTATGTGAAGCAATATATCAAGGGTCAGGATGATGTCATTGAGCAACTCTCCGTGCCCTTCTTCCAGCACCTCGACAGTATGCGTAAGGGCTACACCTGTAAGGTGAAGTCCTCGGTGATGATGCTGGGCCCTACGGGAACGGGAAAGAGCGAGATGTTGCGCCTTATGGCCGATGTCTGCAACTGTCCTGTGATATTCCTCAGCAGTTCGGAGGTGCGCCCAACGGGATGGAAGGGAACACAACTAACGAGCCTATTAGCCAGGGAGTTAAACAATGGCGTGTCGCTCGACAGGCTGAAGTATGCGATGATAATCATCGACGAGGTGGATAAGATTCCGCGCCACAACTGCACAACACTATCGTCGAATGGAAACGACGATGCCTTCGATATGATGCGCGACCTTATGCGTATTCTCGACGTGGGACATACGCTGCATATCGAGAATGGTAATAACCCTATGGAGGGTACGCCCAATATCGTGGAGTTGCCTACGGAGAATCTCCTTGTGGTCTTCAGTGGTGCGTTCAGCGGCATCGAGAAGATTATCCAGCGCCGTATGCGTGTGGGGGCTTCTATGGGCTTTGGCGCTACGAAGAGCGGTGATGCCGAGGCGGAGAACTATATGAAGTATGTGACAACGGAGGATCTCGAGGAGTGGGGTTTCCTGCCTGAGTTCCTGGGACGTATAGGTGTCTTTGCGGTTATGAATCCTCTAACTGTGGATACCATTGTCGAGATTATGAAGCAGGCTAAGGGTAATATCCTCGAGGGTCACGTAGACTATGCGTCGCATAACAACGTAGACCTCCGCTTCTCGGACGAGGCGCTGCGGATTATCGCCGAGAAGGCATATGCCTCGGGGTTGGGATTCCGAAATGTGAAGGCTATACTCTCGGAGGTTATGAATAGGCTCTACTTCACAATGTCGGATGGTGAGAGCGGCGAAAGCCGTGTGGTGAATGTCGACAGGGAGTTTATGAAGAATAACCTTATGACACGCTAACGTATTGTAGTATAACATTATATCGAATGACTATGGATTACAAAATTATAGACTCATATATTATCGGCATCAGTTTCAATTCGCTGGCTATAAATACGGGAGATATAGACCGCTCGTGTCTCAAATCGCGAGTCTTCATATCCTACAACAAGACCTTCGACGAGCGCTACTACGAGGTCGCTATGACCTTGGATATGGGCTACAAACCGGTTGATAAGGAGGAGTTCTCGCTCTCCTTCTGCTATGTGGAGGTTGTCGATGTAGACCCCGCTGCAACACCTATGCAGCATCGTGAGATTATACTTGACAAGGTTACACCCCGGGCATACGACAAGGTGCGTCTCCACGCCGCCACGATACTCGAGATGTCGTGCTATCGTAGCCTGATTCTCGGCGATATAGAGGAGGTGGGTGTCATCGACGATGAAACACCTATATATCAGCAACTTATAAGCGTTGGTGACTGCGGCGCAAAGGCCGATATGCTCTACCGACGTTTGGCGGACTTCGACGATGAGGAGTCTGTACAGGATGATGTGTGGCTGGTGCGCTACCTCCACGAAATCAGAGATAATGCCGAGCGTTACGTCACCCTCCGCAGCAATGCCGAGGTCTTTGAGCATCTCGAGGAGTCGGCACTAAATCGCTACTACCTGCAGTTTATAGACCCTGTGCCCTATAACCACCCCGAGGTGGAGGGCTACACCCCCGAGATGTGGGATATGCTCTACAGACTCCTCTTCGCCAGTAGCGATGAGACCGTACTTATTGCCCCCGTCGCAGGGTCTCCAGAGTTGCAGTTCCCAGATGCCGAGGGTAACAAAAGATATCTCTCCACACTTAGTGCCGAGGAGATTGACAAACTTCTCTACGACACCCTCGAGTCAGTGCTCGTATCCTCGACACTGATGCTTGGCGAGATGCTTCTTAGTTATCTGCAACTTGGGCAGTACGACGACCACCAGGTTATCCCAAAGTCCATCTACATAGATAAATTCTGCTGCCTCGCACCCGAGCACGAGGAGTATATAGAGCAGATGTATAATCGTATATTCCACAGTTACGAGCAGGGATACCTCTACCGCTTCTTCGGAGATGCCACAAAATCCTGAAAATTGTGGCGTTATGAGATGGAAAAGTGGTAAAAATTATTGGAAAACCGAAAAAAATTGCTACCTTTGTAGCGTGAATGAGAGAAAGTAAGGGGGCTAATAGTCCCCTTCTTTCGTAGAATAATACTTCGTAAACATATAATTTTGAAAGATATATGATTGATGCTAAACACGTTATAGAGATTGCTGAGAAGTTTCTCGCCGACACAGATATGTTCGTTGTCGAGTGCAAAACATCTCCTATGGGCGACATCGAGTTGCTCATAGACAGCGACACCGCCGTAAAGTTGGAGGATTGCGCAGCGCTAAACCGCGCTATAGAGGCAGAGTTGGACCGCGAGGTTGAGGATTACTCACTTATGGTAGCCTCAGCAGGCATAGGCTCGGAACTCCGACTCCTCCGCCAGTATAAGAAGATTCTCGGAAACTCTGTGGAGGTGCTCCTGAAGGATGGCATCAAGATTCTTGCGAAACTTAACGACGCCACAGAGAAGGGCATCATCCTCTCATACGAGGAGAAGCAGGTTGTCGAGGGCAAGAAGCGTAAGGTGACTGTGGAAGTTACCAAGGAGTATGAGTGGGAGGACATCAAGTACGTCAAGGAATACCTCGACTTCAAGTAATTTGATGTTATAAGCGGCGATATTTGACGCTTTGCTTGACTGAAAAATGCTCACATACGCTATGTATGCTCCGCTTTTTCATTCTGCGACAAATCGCCAAACCTCACCACTTCTAACAACAAATTGTAGGGGCAGTTGAGATGATGTGCCGAGCGTTGTATCTGCAGCCTTCTGACAACAAATTAGTGCGCTTGGGAAGGTGGTCATAGTATGAGTTAATATGAGTTACGATGGGTTAAAAGGGTTTTCCTATAACTCCCTATCTCTCCCCATAAATCCCCAAAACCGCGCTAAACCGCCCCATAAAAAAGAATTATAACTAAAACAAAATATAAACACAAAAAATGAAGTACATTAATCTTATCAGCAACTTTGCTGAGTTTAAGGAGTTTAAGCACATCGACAACGCTACTCTCATTGGCGTGTTGGAGGATGTGTTCCGTCACGCACTCCAGAAGCAGTTCGAGACCGACGAGAATTTCGATGTTATCATCAACCCTGAGAAGGGTGACCTCGAGATTTGGCGTAACCGCACTGTGGTAGAGGATGAGATGTTGGAGGATGAGAACACCGAGATTGCTCTCTCGGAGGTGAAGGCTATCGACCCATCGTATGAGTTGGGCGATGAGTACACCGACCAGATCGACATCACACAGTTTGGTCGTCGTGCGGTGTTGTCATTGCGCCAGAACCTCGCATCACGAATTCTCGACCTCGAGAAGGCAACGCTCTTCGAGAAGTACTCTGAGAAGGTGGGTGAGATTATCACAGGTGAGGTTTACCAGGTGTGGAAGAAGGAGGTTTTGGTACGTGACGACGAGGATAACGACCTCGTATTGCCAAAGAGCGAGCAGATTCCTAACGACTTCTACCGCAAGGGCGATGCTATCAAGGCTATCGTGAAGTCTGTGGAGATGAACAACAACCAGCCACGCATCATCCTCTCACGTGCCGACAACCAGTTCCTCGAGCGTTTGTTCGAGCAGGAGGTACCTGAGATTTTCGATGGTCTTATCACCATCAAGCGCATCGCACGTATCCCTGGTGAGCGTGCTAAGGTTGCCGTGGAGTCTTACGACGAGCGTATCGACCCTGTAGGAGCGTGCGTGGGTATGAAGGGCTCACGTATCTACACCATCGTAAAGGAGTTGCGTAACGAGAACATCGACGTGGTGAACTACACATCTAACGCTTCGTTGTTCATCCAGCGCTCGTTGAATCCTGCGAAGATATCTTCTATCGTTGTGGACGAGGAGCGTAAGACAGCATCTGTGCACCTCAAGCCAGAGGAGGTATCGTTGGCAATTGGTAAGGGTGGTTTGAACATACGTCTCTCGAAGATGCTCACAGGATACGACATCGACGTATACCGCGAGATTGAGGAGGAGGATGTAGCACTCACAGAGTTCGCAGACGAGATCGAGGGTTGGATTCTTGAGGCTCTCAAGAACGCTGGTTGCGACACCGCAAAGAGCGTATTGGAGTTGTCAGTAGAGGAGATTGCACACCGTGCCGACCTCGAGGTAGAGCAGGCAGAGCACGTGGTGTCTATCCTCAAGGCAGAGTTCGAGTAGGTTGATAACGATTAATGAAAGGAGATATTGAATGGATAATAGCAAGAAAATAAGGCTTATACAGGTGGCCAAGGAGTTTAAGGTAGGTTTCAATACTCTCGCTGAGTTCCTTCAGCGCAAGGGTTTGCAGAGCGACTGCCAGCCTACTACGCCAGTGTCATCGGATGTATATGCCATACTCGAGAAGGAGTTTGGACGCAACCGTCAGTCGGGAAATGAGCGTAACGCAGTGCGTGAGCGCATCCAGCAGAAGGGTAGCGTGAGCATCGCACAGGAGAACGAGGAGGAGCAGCGTGGTGGCAACGAGGCTAAGGAGGAGTTCCGAGGCCCAAAGATTCTCGGCAAGATAGACCTCGACGCCAAGGGTCGCAAGAAGCCAAAGCCAGAGGCTGAGGCACCAAAGGCAGAGCCTGTAGTGGAGCAGCCTAAGCAGGAGGCGCCAAAGGCAGAGCCAAAGCCTGAGCGTGTAGTAGAGCAGCCAAAGCCAGAGCCAAAGGCTGAGAAGCCAGCAGAGGCAAAGCCAAACTCTGTATACCGTCCTCAGGCACCACAACTCGACGGCCCAAAGATTTTGGGTACTATGGATGTGTCGAATATGGTACCTGGTGGCAAGCACAAGCGCAAGCGTCTCGAGAAGGAGAAGGTGAATGTCGCTAAGGAGGGTAAGAATGCCGGTAAGCCACAGCAGGGTGGTAACAACAAGGGCGGTCAGCAGCAGCCACAGCAGGGTGGTCAGCAGCCACAGTCTAAGAAGCAGAAGAAACAGCAGAAGCAGCAGCCTAAGCCTGTAGTACGTCCAGAGGTTTCGGACGAGGAGGTATCAAAGCAGGTAAAGGATACCTTGGCACGTCTCACTGCTAAGGGTACTAAGTCTAAGGGTGCAAAATATCGTAAGGAGAAGCGCGACGAGGTTCGTGAGCGAATGAATGAGGAGATCGAGCGCGAGGAGATGGAGCGCAGCGTGCTCAAGGTTACGGAGTTCGTAACCGTGAGTGAGTTGGCTACAATGATGAGCGTATCGCCAATGGAGGTTATCTCGGCGTGTATGAACCTCGGACTTATGGTATCTATCAACCAGCGTCTCGACGCCGAGGCCTTGGTGGTTGTTGCCGAGGAGTTTGGCTTCACCGTGGAGTTTGTATCTGTAGAGATTCAGGAGGCTATCGAGAGCGACGTGGATAACGAGGATGAACTTATGGCACGTCCTCCTATCGTAACCGTAATGGGACACGTAGACCACGGTAAGACATCGCTTTTGGATAACATCCGTAAGACAAACGTAACGGCTGGCGAGGCTGGTGGTATCACACAGCACATCGGTGCTTACTCCGTAGAACTCAACGGCCAGAAGATTACATTCCTCGATACCCCAGGTCACGAGGCCTTCACCGCTATGCGTGCGCGTGGTGCTAAGATGACCGACGTGGCGATTATCATCGTTGCTGCCGACGACAGCGTGATGCCTCAGACTATCGAGGCTATCAACCACGCATCTGCGGCAGGTGTACCTATGGTATTCGCTATCAACAAGATGGATAAGCCACAGGCAAATGCCGACCGCATCCGCGAGCAGTTGTCACAGATGAACATCCTTGTGGAGGATTGGGGTGGTAAGTATCAGTGCCAGGAGGTCTCTGCAAAGCAGGGTCTCAACCTCGACAAACTTCTTGAGAAGGTGCTCCTCGAGGCTGAGGTGCTCGAACTCAAGGCTAACCCTAACCGCAAGGCTACAGGTGCTGTCATAGAGTCTATGCTCGACAAGGGTCGTGGCTATGTAGCAACAATTATGGTGCAGAACGGTACTTTGCGTGTTGGTGATGTGCTCCTTTCGGGTACATACACAGGTCGTGTGAAGGCTATGTTCGACGAGAACGGTCGTAAGGTTATCGAGGCAGGACCATCAACACCTGTTCAGGTGCTTGGTCTCAACGGCGCACCACAGGCAGGTGATACCTTCAACGTTATGGAGGATGACCGCTCGGCACGTGAGATTGCCAACAAGCGTGAGCAGTTGCAGCGTATGCAGGGTATTATGACACAGAAGCACGTTACCCTCGACGAGATTGGTCGCCGTATCGCCATCGGCTCGTTCAAGGAACTCAACATCATCGTTAAGGGTGATGTGGATGGCTCTGTGGAGGCTATGTCAGGCTCACTTATCAAACTCTCTAAGGAGACTGTACAGGTGAACGTTATCCACTCTGCCGTAGGTCAGATTTCTGAGTCTGACGTACTTCTCGCAGCAGCATCTAACGCCATCATCGTAGGTTTCCAGGTACGTCCTTCTGCCGCAGCACGTAAGGCTGCCGAGAAGGAGCAGATTGATATCCGCCTCTACTCTATCATCTACGACGCTATCAACGAGATCAAGGATGCTATCGAGGGTATGCTCGAGCCAGTTATGAAGGAGGAGATTGTATGCTCTACCGAGGTTATGGAGACCTTCAAGATCTCTAAGGTGGGTACTGTTGCCGGATGTATCGTCCGCGAGGGTAAGATGCAGCGCAACACTCCTATCCGCGTAATCCGTGATGGTATCGTAATCTACACCGGTAAACTTGGCTCTCTCCGCCGCTTCAAGGACGACGTGAAGGAGGTTACCGTAGGTCAGGATTGCGGTCTCAACATCGAGTCATACAACGATATCAAGGTTGGTGATATTATTGAGGGTTACGAGCAGGTTGAGGTAAAGAGAAAGTAAATAACAAACCTAAAATAAAACTTAACAAATGAGCAACATTAAATTTACGACTGCCGAGGAGGCTGTAAAGTGTATCAAGTCAGGTGATCACATTCACCTCAGTTCAGTAGCATCTGCACCTCAGTGCCTTATCAAGGCTATGTGCGAGCGTGGCCGTAGAGGCGAACTCAAGGATGTACACATCCACCACCTTCACACCGAGGGCCCTGCACCATACGCAGACCCAGAGTTCGAGGGTGTATTCCAACTCGACTCATTCTTCGTGGGTGGCAACGTGCGTAAGGTGACACAGAGCGGTTATGCTGACTATATTCCAATCTTCCTCAGCGAGACTCAGAAGTTGTATCGCTCGGGTGCTGTACCTTGTAACGTGGCTATGATTCAGGTATCACGTCCTGACAAGCACGGCTACGTATCTCTCGGTACATCTGTAGACGCTACACTCGCGGCTGTAGAGTGCGCAGACTATGTTATCGCTGTAGTTAACAAGTATGTGCCACGCTCTTTCGGTGACGCTATGATTCACCACTCACGCATCAACTTCTTCGTAGAGGATGACCAGCCATTGGAGGAGGCACACTTCACAGCACCTAACGAGGTAGAGACAAAGATTGGTAACCTCTGTGCTGGTCTTATCGAGGATGGCGCTACACTTCAGATGGGTATCGGTGCTATTCCTAACGCCGTACTCGCACAACTTGGCAACCACAAGAATCTTGGTGTTCACACCGAGATGTTCGCAGATGGCGTACTCCCACTTGTAGAGAAGGGCGTTATCAACGGTGCTTTGAAGAATATCGATAAGGGTAAGATGGTATCTACATTCCTTATGGGTTCTCAGAAGGTTTATGACTTCATCGACGACAACCCTGGCGTACTTATGATGGACGTAGGCTACACCAACGACCCATTCGTAATCGCTAAGAACGACAAGGTTACTGCCATCAACTCTGCCCTCCAGGTAGATATCACAGGTCAGGTATGTGCCGACTCTCTCGGTCGTAAGTTCTACTCTGGCGTAGGTGGTCAGGTAGACTTCATCTATGGTGCTTCACTCTCTAAGGGTGGTAAGGCTATCATCGCTATGCCATCTATCACCACCAAGGGTGTGTCAAAGATCTCTGACGTTCTCACCGAGGGTGCTGGTGTTGTTACCACACGTAACCACATCCACTGGTTTGTAACTGAGAATGGTGCTGTAGACCTCTACGGCAAGAGCCTTCAGGAGCGTGCACGTCTCATCATCTCTGTAGCGCACCCATCAGCGCAGGAGGCATTGGACGAGGCAGCGTTCAACCGTTATGG